>JBDKVB010000152.1 GCA_039679385.1 Armatimonadia bacterium
GCAGGCTACGACACGGGATACTTCGGGAAGTGGCACCTCGGCGGGAACATGTACCGGGGACGTGAGGACAACCGTGCTCGCGGATTCGGAGGCGACTGGTACTTCCGGCGGGTCGAGAGTCCCGACGGGTTCAAGTTCGAGGCTGCCGCGGGTGGAGTCGGAGAGGATAAGCCACAGCACGGCTTCACCACCTGGGAGGGCGGCTGGGAACAGTATCATCAGTGGCTGCGAGATCAGGGACAGGGCGAGTTGCTGACCAAGTTCCCCAGCCTCGGCAACCACAACGATGCGCCGTCGGGCCCCGAAGGGACGCACCACTGGTCGCAGATCCCCGCCGAGTACCACATGGAGGCGTTCTTCGCCGGTCAGGCAGACCGATTCATCCGCAGCCATGCGGGGACGGGCAATCCGTGGTGTGCGGTGCTCTCCTTCTTCGGGCCGCACTCCCCCGTCGCTCCACCACGGCCCTGGGATGAGAAGTACACGCTCGAGCAGGCAGGCCTTCCACCGAACCACTACGACAAGCTCGAGGGCAAGCCGATCACTCAGCGAGCGAGCGCACAGTGCTACATGCTGCCGCGCTGGAACGATGGGCAGTTCATGGACTACCGGCGGCGCTACTTTGGCTACTGCAGCTACATCGACCACCAGATCGGCCGGGTGTTCCAGGCGCTGCAGGAGACCAACCAGTGGGACAACACCATCGTGGTGTTCACCTCGGACCACGGCGACATGGTCGGGGCGCATGGGATGATTCTCAAGCTCGGCTGCTGCGGCTATGAGGAGCTCTACCGGGTGCCCACCTTCGTGCACATCCCGGGTGTCACGCGGGCAGGCTCCAGTACCGACGCTCTCGCGAGCAACATCGACTTCATGCCCACGCTCCTGGAGGCGACCGGGCTTTCGGTGCCGAGCAACCTCGACGGCAAGTCGCTGCTGCCACTGCTGCGGGGCGAGACGAGCCGGCACCGGCAGGCGATCTTCAGCGATTGCAGCGACTCGTCGCTGATCACGCGAGACGAGCGGCACAAGTTCGTGCTGAACTGGAAGCGCCGCGACCTGGACGAGCTCTACGACCTCCAGTCCGATCCGGGCGAGATGACCAACCTGGCCTACGACCCGGCGCACAAGGCGACGGCGGACCAGATGCGCAAGCGGGTGCTGGACTGGACGGCGGAGACCACACACCCCTTCGCGGCGGTGATTGCGGCCCAGGCTGCGAAGACCCCGGAGAGCACCGTCGTGGAGATGCGGCCGGAGGCGGAAAAGTTCGGGTACCTGGGCGGCAACGAGTTCGAGATGGGCGTCGTGTGGCACGTCACCAAGCCCCTCAAGCCGGAAGGCAGGTACTGGTCCTTCATGCAGTTCCTGCGGGGCAACTCCGGGGAGATCGCCTTCCGTGCGACGCCCTATCCGGAGCCGCCGGTGACTGAGTGGAAGGCCGGTGAGGACTACCACGTGGGCCCGGTCAAGTTCGTCGTGCCTCCGGAGACGGCAGCGGGGAACTTCCGTGTGCGAGTAGGCCTGTATGATCCGGCACTGAAGAAGGGGCCGGGCAATCTGCTGGGCGGCGAAGGCAATGCCAGGACCGTCGGGATGTTGACGATCACCCGACAGGGCGGCAAGATCAGCGGGGTCAGCTTCAAGCCACAAGAGTAGGGCATACAACGTCAGCGCCAGGCATACCAAAAGGAAAAGGGCCTCGCCGATGGCGAGGCCCTTTGGTGTGTGTATGGGTGCATTCCGAGCGAAGCCCGAGCGGCTAGCGGCTGAGCCCCTCGATGGCCTTCGCCACAGCTTCCTTGACCTCGAACACCTTGTCCGGATCAGGCAGGATGCGGCTGGAGTAGCGGCCGCCGGCATTGGGGATCTCGACCAGGGAGGCTGCCAGTCCGAGGGCCTGCTGGGCCTGGGTGGTGTCCTTACCTGCTGCCTGAGCGCGGGCCACCAGGTCGCGGAGCAGGTACTGGTACTCGTAGTCCTCGACGCCCTCGCGGGCCTGGGCCAGGCGGACGGAACTCACGAAGCCGTCATAGCCGATGGGCTTTCCGGGATAGGCCAGGAAGCCGTCACCGTTCGGATAGCGGACCCAGCCGGTCTCGCCGGGCTGCCCGCTCTGGGAGATGTACGAATGCCAACCGAACTCGTAGGGGTTGTAGGTGAGCCAGGTGATGCCCCAGAACTCGTAGGCGCTGACCCCGTACTTCATGCAGTAGTGAGGCAGGAGTCGCTCGACGGCGCAGTAGGGCGTGTCGGTGCACATCTGGCCGTCGGTCGTGAACCACATCTTCGCGCCGCCCTTGCGGATCTGCTCCATGCGATCCACCGGGACGATGCCGTAGTGACCGATGCCCCAGAGGGTGATGTAGCCGTCCCACTCCGGCTGATGGTGCCAGGTGCTGGAGTAGATCGGGATGTTGGGATCGACCTCGTGGATCATGTCGCAGAGGGCCTTCATCTGCGCACGGATGCGCTCCTGGCTGTCATAGGGCTCGTCGGAGATGTACAGGACGACCTTGTCGTACCAGCCCTTTTCCTTCATGTGGTTGACATACAGGCGCAGACACTCCTGATAGGCGCGCTTGTACTCGGGCCGCAGCTTGCTGCGGTCGGTGTCCTCGTAGGGGTACGCACCTTCGAAGGGGTTCTGACCAAAGATGACCTTTGGCGGATAGCCCCAGCCGAAGAGGTAGAAGAGGCCCGGCGTGTAGCTGAAGGGGAACTTCAGCTCATCGAAGTAGTAGGCGCAGGCCTGGTCATAGGCGGTGAAGTCAGCCGAGGCCTTGCCGTTCTCGTACTTGAAGACGGGCTCGGGCTGCACCCGGTCCGGGCACAGGCGGTTGTCGGCCATGAACTTGAAGAACTCGCGGCGCACGGTGTCGATCGTCTTGCCCTTGGCCACCCACTGCCCGCCGAGGCGAACGTCATAGATGGCGCCGGTGTGATTTACGTCGGGCAAGGCGAAGTCCCACACGTGGACAGTGAAGGGGACCGTTGCCAGCGTGTTGCCGGCACTGACGAGCCTCATGCGGCCCTGGTAGTCTCCTGCGGCGGCCGTCTTGGGCACGCTCACGGTGATCCAGACCGGCTGCGTGGTATTCGCAGCAAGGTCGAAGTCAGCCTTCGGCAGGAGGGGATCGGGCCAGATGCCCGCCCAGCCGTCACAGCCGCCGGAACCGGCCGGCGGGAACTTGCGCTGCCAGGTCGGTGACTTGCTGCTGTAGTAGCTGGTCTTGTGGTCGATGGGCACGTAGCCGACGACCGAGACCTCTAGCTGGTCAAGCCTCTCGCCGCGGGCGTTAGCCGGCGAATCGACGACCACACGCACCCGATCGCGGGCCTGGGCGCTGCGGACGGCGAATTGCAGGGGCTCCTTTTCGTTGCGTGCCACGGTCACGCGAGCTGCCGGAATCTCCCGCGGCGCGCCGTCGTCCTGGAACACCTTGACGACGGAGTTGACCAGCCACACCGTCACCGCGCCGCCCGTCTGGGCAGGGACACGGGTCTCAACGGTACCGGGGGTGCCGGGCTGGACTTCGGCCACGAGCGCCCCATCATGCCAGGCAGTGCCCGTCGCCAGCATGGTCAGGTGAACCTGGAAGATCCGGCAGTCCTCGGGGATAGTAAAGAGCCCGGAGATCGGGGTCCAGTCGGTGGTGCCGTTGATGGCCGGACCGGCGGAAGTGTACGGGCTGTAGTCGCTGAGCGACCCGTCGGCCTTGCACAGGTGGACATGGATCTGCAGGCCGCCCTCAAGGTCCTGGCACTTGAGCCATGCCGAGCACAGGTAGGTGCGGCCGGGAAGGACGGGAACGTCCTGCCGCCAGCCGGTCCAGGCCTTGGTGGCATCCGCAGGAATGGACATGCGGGCGCAGCGCTTGCCGAAGAGACCGGATTCCTCCAGCCCCAGGCTGGCACCCTTCGGCAGCGAGCCCTCTGCGGAGCCCGGCCAGCCATCGGGCACCTTCGCACCGGTCTCGAAGCTGGGGTTCTTGACGAGATTCTGCGGCGAGGACAACAGGCGGGCATAGTCGGCGAGTGCGGCAGCATCGAAGCCCGCATCGGCGACAGTCGGGACATGGCTGGCGACGTCGGCGTTGTCATCGGGAGTCGCCGTGACCCGGGTGCCGCCAGTCGCCGGTGCTGCGGAAGCCACGACTTGCTTCTGGAAGCGCGCGTCGGCCGAGAGGTACACATAGTAGGTAGACACCGTGTCCGGCTCGACCTTCGCCGTGAACAGGACCATGTCGCGGAAGCGGAAGTGCGGGACGACAGTGCCGCCCTGGACCACGCGCAGGGAATCCAGATTGGCCTTGCCGCGCATCCGCACCAGGATCGAGGACAGGTCGGCACTTACCAGTACCGGGGCCAGTTCGACCCGCGACCTTGTTGCGGTCGGGTCGGCCTGGCTGATGACGCGAACCGGAATCCGGTAGTCCCAGAAGAGATCGTCCTTCGGATCGTCGTCGTACCAGGGAGCCCGGGCGCCGACCTCACGAAGGTCCATGCGCTCAACCTTCCCGGCCTTCGCGGTAAGGGGCGCTTGGCCGTCGATCAGCTCGAGGCTCATGTCGTCGAACCAGGCGGTACCGGTCCCGCGCAGGACGGTGCCCAGATCGGCGATCGTCGCTTCGGCTGGGGCAGTGAACTCGGCCCGGACTTCGCGCCAGTCGTAAGTGCCGTCGCCCGCCAGGAGCATGGGCGACACGATCATGGCGTTGGCGCTGTTGCCGACGTGGATGTACCAGCCGACGCTACCCTTGGCGTTCTGGGCCTTCACCCAGGCCTTCATGACATACTTGCCGCCGCCGGCGATGGGGATGCCGGACTGCCGGGTGGCGATCCAGGTCGGCTCAGCACCCTCCGCAACGACGGTCTTGAGGCAGTGGGTGCCGGAGTGAGGCGCCTCGGTGACCCAGGAGGTGCGATGGGTCTCGTCACTGGCGTCGTGGTTCCAGCCGATCGGTCCGTCGGAGGTACCCTCCTCCAGGTTCCCGTTGCGCAGTCCTGCGACGGTGGGCAGGAAGTCGGGAACGCGCCAGGCAGAGGGGTTATCGAAGTAGACGAAGTAGGAGGCAGTGGACTTCGCCGCGCACTCCGCCGGCAGGACGAGCTTGCTGCCCGCCGGGATTGGGCCCTGGCGCAGATCTACGCCGAGGGGATCGGCGATGCCAAAGAGCATCTCGACGCCCTTGGCATCACACACTCGGACGGCCTGGGCCTCAGCGCCGACGAGATCGGCCTCTCCGGCGCCCTTGCCGATGGTGACGGCCACGGGAGCGCCTTCTGCGGCAACCTCCCGGTTGTTGGTGATGTCGACCTGAACACGCTGGTGCCAGTAGCCGTCACCGGGCAGGTACAGCGAGTGGCTCCAGGGGACGGCAGCGCCCGCGGATAGGGCGGCCAGGAGCCCAAGGACGGGCAACATACTTCTCATCGGCCTTACCTCCAGGATGCGCAGCGTCTGAGTTCGGCTGCGCCGACTGACACGTCGCATGAGATGGTTCGTGCGCCTGCGGGCCCCAGAGCTATTCTGTGACCTGCTCGACCTTCTGCCGTTCGTTCACCCAGAGTCCGATCACGGGGACCTTCAGTCCCCAGGAGGAGACCACTGCGACAGCAGCTTTGATCTGGGCAAAATGCTCGTCGCGGGATCCGGGTGCACGCGTACAGTCGAAGTGCCCGACGACGGCGACAACCTGCGAGCCATGGGCCTCCACCGAGAGGCGGGTCCGGTCCTTGATGCTGAGCAGCTTGTCGATGACCCAGCGCGCGAGGACCATGTCGGCGCCGGGCTCAGTGACCATGTCGACGTAATCGACGTGGTGGGTGCTGCAGATCCACTCGATGACCGGGATCTGGACGCGTCCGTCAACACAGGCGATGGCCGTTCCGAAGGTGTCCTTGTCCATGTACGCTCACGCCCATCGTGGGAGTTAGTGGCCCTCTGATGGCAGGGCGACCGGGGCCTCTGTGGGGAGCGAGGAAACCTTGGCGCGACAAGGAGGAGTTTCGTTGCAGAAGAGGGAATTCCTTCTCTGGAAGACGAGAGGATCGAGGTGGGTGCTTGAGGAGGGTTTGGGGCGAGTTGCGCGCGGAGGCGTGAAAAATGCTTGCGTGGGTTGATTCAGGTCGCAGATATGGGGTAAACTGCGATGAGTAGCAAAGCCACAGACCGATAGGCCGGCTCCGAGCTTCCGCCGGTGAGGCGGGAACGGGGTCGGCATTTTCCGTGCATCTGGCGTTTGGGGCGGGCCACGAAGTAGCAGCAACAGACGTCCGGTATCCATTCGGGAGGGACTCCTATGCGTCGTGCATTGCGCCCCGGTCGCGCATCCCTGCTCCTGCCGTCACTCCTGGCCTTTGCAGCGATGTTCGCCGCAGTCATGCCTGTGTTCGCCCAAGGCACCGCAGCAGCAAATCCCAATGCCAGGCCCGACGGGTGGCTCGTGAACTACGGGCAGCCCGGTTACGCGGTCCCCGACGCCTCTCGTGCGCACTACGAGCGGGGTCTGGACCTGATGCAGCAGCAGGACTACGAGGGCGCCGCCCGAGAGCTTCTTGAATGCATGCGGCTCTTCAAGCCCTGGGTCGCAGCCGGAGAGCGCACGGCGACCTACGTGGACAAGCTGCGGATGGAGAACTACCTGACGCCGCTTGCCTCGGCCTCCGTAAACCTGGGGCACTCGCTGCGTCATCTGGGGCGCCTCGATACAGCGATCGCGCTGTATACGGCCGCGGCCGACACGGCGCCCGGTTACGTACCGGCGCACGAATCGCTCGCCTCAGCCCAGATCGAAAAGGGCATGCTAATGCATACCCAGCGCGATCGAGAGCGGCTTGCAGTGGGTGAGGCCTCCGGCAGTGAGGCCGAGCTCAACCTCTATCGCTCGGCGGTCGCGCACCTGCACATCGCCCGCCAGTTGGAGCCGCAGAACGCCAATGTGCACATGCTTCTCGGCGTCGCGCTGCGCCGCTGGGGAGTGTACGATGGCGCAGTGGTTCAGGCGCGGCAGGCCGTAGAGCTCGACCCGACGAACGCGCGCGGGCAGTACAATCTCGGGCTCGCGCTCGCCGCCTTCGGGCAGCCGCAGCCGGCCATCGACGCTTTGAAGGAAGCGGTTCGCCTCGCCACCGATGACACCGCTGCCTTCCAGGCTGAAGTCCAGAACGCTCTCGCCCTGACCCTGGCCGGCAACGGCAGCTTCGACGAGGCGCTCGCCGCCTACCGCAAGGCAGCGGAGCTTGATCCGGCTAACGGCGCGTACCAGAACAACCTCGGTGTCGCCCTGCGGGCCGCCGGCAAGCCCGAGGAGGCAGTCTCTGCCCTGCAGAGCGCAGCCGCGCTGCAGCCACACGAGATCGAGCATTACCTGAACCTGGCCGCCAGCGCCCGCGACAGCAAGGACCTCGACACCGCGGTCCGCGCCTATCGTCAGGCACTGCGTCTGAACTCCACCGACGCCGAGATCCATCACCAACTCGGGCTCACGCTGCATCAGCGGCGTGACCCGGACCGGCTTTTCGCAGCCTACAATGCCCTCAGCCAGACCCCGACCGACGATGAGGTCGAGGCCGCTCTGGCCGTCATCGCGACCCACTTCATGGCCGCCAAGCGGCTCTCCCTGGTCGACGCGATGGATCCGCGCAGCTACGAGGCCACTCCGCGGGTGAAGGTCACGCCCGACGTCTGGCCGCGGCTGAAGGCCCAGCTTGCAGCAGTCTGGCAACTGTGGGACAACCGCCCGCTGTACGGCACCACTCGCCTGGACATGCAGGACATGCTGGTCGACATCGACTCGCTTGAGCCGGCCATCCTGCGGATTGCCGCCAACTACCAGAAGGTGCTCGAAGTCAAGGCCGACGGCACCAGCACGGTCGAGCCGCTGGCGCTTCCGGACTCCGTGCTGAAGGGTCTGGCCTCCGACAGCACCATGGCAGCGAACGCCCAGACGCTGACCCCGAAGGTCAAGCGGAGCGTCATCGCAGCGGCCCAGGCACTCACCGCCGGCTCTGACCTGTGCGAGGCCATCGCCGAACTTCGGTGGGCCCAGCGCCTGAACTCGAAGTCCCCGTACATTGCGAACAACCTGGGCAAGTGCCTCTTTGATGCCGGCGAACCCGCCGCGGCCCTCGCCCAGTACGATCGGTCCATCAAGCTCAGTGCCGACATGGCCGAGACGCACTTCAACCGCGGTTACGCCCTGGCGGAGCTCGGCCGCATGGACGATGCCGTCCTGGCCTGGAAGCACGCTGTTGACCTCGGCATGCAGGACGTCCGCCTGTACACCGCGATCGGCGTTGCGTCGATCCCCCGGACCGAGTTCGACTATGCCAACGCAGCCTTCCAGAGCGCTCTGCGCATCGACCCGAAGTTCGCCCCGGCGCTGTACTACCAGGGACTGCTGGCTGCCCTGCGCGAGAGTTCCTCCTCGCTGACCTCGGCTCCGCTGGACGCCGCTCGCCTTCGGACTCAACTGGGCAAGCCGCACTACAACGTCCGTGGCGAGTTCATCACCACGGCAGCGCTGAAGCCGGCCCTCGACCTGCTCGCAGCCGCCGATAGCGCCGACCCGGAGCGCCGCCGCTTCTACGACTACATCGGCGTCGAGCTCGGCCTGCAGGACCCGGCACTCTCCAGCCAGAGCGGAGCGGTCGTCTTCCACGACGTCGCCGCCGCCCACGGCCTGCACCATGACTGGGCTGCAGTAACCAACAACATCGCCGTGATGCACGCACTGCGCGGCGACACCAACAAGGCCGAGACGCTGCTGCGCATCGCGGTCCGCGACGAGCCGGAGTACGCACTCGCGCACTGGAACCTCGGTCGCGTCCTGATGCAGAACCGCAAGGACGGCGAAGGGCTGCAGGAGCTCGGCACTGCGGTACGCCTCGCCAAGCAGCAGGGCCTGCCCTACTTCTTCAAGCTCCAGGCTGCAGCCGCTCCGCAGCCGGCCGGCCAGGCCGCTACCGCTACCGCAGCACCGATGCCGCGTCTCGCGGTCAAGGGCTTCGGTCTCAAGAGCCTGCTCGAGGCCTTCGACATTCCCGTTCCGTACCTGTAGGCCGCTGGCTCCAGGATGACGAAATAACAGCCCGGTCCCTCGTGGACCGGGCTGTTTGCTTATCCGGCACGGCCCAGACCGGCCAACGTGGATTCGCGTGGAGGCTAACATGAGACTGCATGCACTGCTCCTTGCCGTCCTCGGTATCACCGCCGCCGCCCACGCCGCACCACCTACCCAGGACCCTTCGCTGCGCCCCGAGCTGTGCCTGAACGGCGAGTGGCAGTTCCAGCCGGCCGACCCACAGCTCAGCTTCCCGCCGACCGGCGCCTGGGATCCAGTCGCGATCCGGATCCCCTCTCCGTGGAACGCCAACTCCTTCTCCCGCAGCGACGGCGGCGACTTCGAGTGCTTCCCGAGCTACCCGAAGGCCTGGGAGAGTGTGCAGGCAGCGTGGCATCGACGGACCTTCACGCTCCCAGAGTCCATGCGCGGCAAGGCCCTGTTCCTGCGCTTCGAGGCGGTGCACTACTGGGCCGACGTGTACGTGAACGGCAAGAAGGCGGGCTCGCACGAAGGAGGCTTCACACCCTTCGAGCTCAACATCACCGACCTGGTGCGCTTCGACGGTCCGAACGAGCTGGTCGTCGGGGTCAAGGCGCACCAGTTGTTCAACGTGAAGGGCCGCGCGACGTACGGCTGGGGAAGCTTCTGGGGTGGACACATACACGGCATCTGGCAGGACGTCTCACTGATCGCGCGTCCGCTGCTTCATGTCAGCGACGTCTTCGTCATGACCTCCGTCGAGCGCCGCGAGATCACGCTCCAGGTGTCCGTCACGAACCTCGATCGACAGCCCCGGCATGCGCGGATCAACAACCATGTCTTCGAGTCCGGGCAGCCCGCGCCGGGGAGCATGCCCAGCAAGGGTTTTGCGCGGGCACAGGCTGATCTCGCACCGGGCGAGACGCGGACACTGACCCTCTCCGAGCCCTGGGCAAGCGCGAAGCTGTGGTGGCCCGACGACCCGCAACTGTACGTTCTCCTGACGCGTCTCTATGCCGACGATGAGGACAACACGCCCATCGACATGAGGCGCACGCGCTTCGGCTTCCGCGAGTTCCGGCTCGATGCTGAGGGCAAGCACTTCGAGCTGAACGGTGTGCCCTGGCGCGGTCGGGCGGACGCCTGGCACTTCATGGGTATTCCGCAGCTCACGCCGGCCTACGCCCGCGCGTGGTATGAGATGGCGCAGGCGGCAAACGTGAACCTGATTCGCTTCCACGCGCAGGTCTATCCGGAGTACTACCTCGAGGTCGCGGACGAGGTGGGGATGCTGATCGTCGATGAGTCGGCGCTGTGGGGCTCGGCGATCAACTTCTGGTATGACGAGGACTTCCTGCGCAGGGCGAAGGCGCAGGTGCAGGAGCTTGTCCTGCGCGACCGCAACCATCCGTCGGTAGCCCTGTGGAGTGTGGCCAACGAGATCTATGCGCGGCGAGGAGACGACAACGCGCCCGACCAGGACTGGGTCTTCGCACGCTACGCCGAGCTTGCGGGTGAGATGAAGAAGCTCGATCCGACCCGCGAAGTGTCCTCCGACGGAGACGGTGACCTCAACGGTCGCTTGCCGATCTACAGCCTGCACTACCCCGGTGCGGGTGATCCGAAGAAGCCTAAGGCCAGCACGATCGGCGAATCCGGCGGGCTGTATCACATGACGCCGCCGGAGGTAGCGCAGTGGATCGGCGACCGCGCGTACCTGAGCTCGCGGGACCGGATGGACGCGCTGGCGGTGCAGATGCAGGACCTCGTGCCCGGGTACCGGCAGTGGGCCGCCTATGCGACGGTGTTCAACCTGGCCTGGTATGGCCTCGACCCGCTGCCGCTGGAGGTCCAGTTCCACTACGACGATCTGGGCACGCCGGGCGTCAAGCCGGAGCGGCTGGGGCCCTACTCGACCTGCCTCAACGCCGGGAGAGACCCGAAGCTGCCCGCCTACGAGCCGAACCCGCTCTTCACGGCGATGAAGGACCTGTACGAGCCGATCCGGTTCTTCGTGCGGGAGCGTGGGTACAGCCTGTGGGAAAGCGCGACCGTCGTGCGGCACCTGACGGTGCACAACGATGTGCTGGCGCCGTCGGCGCTGGTGCTGTCGTGGAAGCTCACTCTTGGGGCAAAGCAGGTCGCAACCGGGCGCACGCAGCTTGCCATGCAGCCCGGGGAGAGTCGCGAGGTGGAAGTGTCCTTCCGCACTCCGAAGGCGCCGGCGGAGGAGGAGTGGCCGCTCGCGAAACTGCAACTGGCGCTGTCACGTGAGGGGAAGGTCTGCTATCAGCAGGAGTTGGCCTATGCACTGTGGCCGCGACCGTCGCTGGCCAAGGCCGGGCCGAAGACGGCGAAGGACCTGCTGCTGTATGACCCCTCCGGGAAGACGGCCGAAGTGCTCGACTGGCTGGAGTGTCCCTACACGCGGGTGGCGTCGCCGATGGAGCTTGCGACCGACCGCGTTGCACTGTGTGTGGTGGGAGCGAACTCCGGGATCGGCCCTGGCGAGGCGCTGGCGATCGACGACAAGGCCCGCGGTCTGGTGGTCTTCGAGGGCAACCCGGCCTTCTACGGCGACGACTTCTACTGCTCGCGTCACAGCGGCACCTACACGCGGGGGTTCCTCGTGACCGTTGGTGAGGGCAGGGATGAGGACTGGCAACTTTGGGGCGCCGACGGTGTGATTGCCCGTGCGGCCTGCGGTCGCGAGGTCCACGGCGAGGTTCACCCCGAGGTCCGTTGCGGTGACGGGGACCTCGCCCTTTTCGACGTCATGAAGGGCGACCGACTGCGCGTGTTCTGCGAGCTGGTGGCGATCGAGAAGGCTCACGAGGAGCCGGTCGCTGCAGGGACCGTGATGGCCTCGATCGCACGGTTCTACCAGGAGAGTCCGGGCTGGTATCACCGGAGCCGTCCGGCGCTGATCGCAACGCCGCAGTCACGTTTCGTAGCGGCTCTGCAGGCCCTCGGAGTGCCCGCCAAGGCCGAGGATCCAGACCTGCTGCTGTGCGACGGCTCGGTTCCGCCGGCTGATCCGGAGGCGGTGCGTCGGTTCATGGCCGAGTCCACGCGAGGCGATCGGCGGATACTGCTGTGCAACCTGACGCCGGAGTCGCTGGAGGCCTGGAACGCGGTGCTGCCGGTGAAGCTGTCGCTGGAGCCGTCGGAAGCGGCGCAGCTCGTGGCCGACGGGAACGACGGCTTCCTGTCGCTGATCAACCTCGCGGACCTGTATTGGATCGAGGAGAAGAGCGCGCGGCGGATCATGGATTTCGCGGTGTCCTCCAGCGACCCGCAGGCCCGTCCGGTGCTGGTGACCAACCATACCGACTGGCGTCGCTGGGCCTTCCGGGGCGAGAACATCAAGACCGGTTCGCTGCTTCGCTCCGAGCGTGAGCCCTTCACCCCTCAGACGGGACTGCTTACCTGGAGCGGGGACTTTGGCGAGCTGATCGTGTCGCAGGTACGCCTCGACCCCACGAACCCTAAGTCGGCGCGGTTCTACAGCCAGATGCTCAGCGACCTGTGTGTGCCGCTTCGTCAGGGCGCACCCAGTGGTGAGAACCTGGCGGCCTTCAACGTCGACGCCGACGGGTACCTGACCAATTGGCTCGTGTGTGGCCCCTTCCAGTCTGAACGGCCCTATGACACCGACCTCCTCAGCGGAGAGAGCACGGTCCAGCCGGAGCCCGGTCTGTTCAACGGCACCTGCGTGTGGCGCGGGCTGCGAAGCTCGACGCCGGTGCTGGATTTCACCGGCGAGGAGGTCTTCGGCAAGCTCGACAACGCAGCCGTGTACGCGGCAGTGACGGTCCTGACGCCCCAGGCTCGCACGGTGGACCTGTGGCTTGGCAGCGACGACGGCGTGAAAGTCTGGCTGAACGGGAAGCTGGTGCATGCGAACCCGGCGACGCGCCCGGTGACGCCGGACAGCGACAAGATCGCCGGGCTGCAATTGCGGCAAGGCGAGAACCTGCTGGTCGTGGAGGTGAGCCAGGGGACCGGCGAATGGGGCCTGTGCGCCCGGTTCGTGGAGCCCACCGGCAAGCCGATCACAGACCTGACTGTGCTACCGGCCGGGCAGACCAAAGCGCGGCAGCCGCTGCCGACGACGGGCTGGTCGGCGACGGCCAGTCACTCGGGAGAGGATCCAGCTCGGGCCTTCGACGGCGACCCGGCGACTCGCTGGACCACCGGAACGCCGCAGGTGCCGGGCATGTGGTACCGCCTCGACCTGGGCAGCGTGCAGACCCTCAGTGAGGTCGTGCTGGACTCGGCAGGCTCAGTGCGTGACTACCCGCGAGGGTTCACGCTGGAGGTCTCAACCGACGGCCAGGAATGGAGAACGCTCGTCAACTGTCCGCAGGCGACGGGTGCCCAGGACAAGGGTGTCGTCACGGCGTGCTTCTCGCCAACCAGCTTCCGTTACCTGCGTGTCACCCAGACCGGAAGCGTGGGTGGTCTGTACTGGTCAATCCATGAGCTGCAGCTACTGCGCTGAGGCTGGGGGCTTGGCCGGTCTGGCCATGACCGGAGTCGTGGTCTTGGTCTTGTTGGCGGCTTCCGGCGCGGGTGCCTGCTCTTCCTTCAGCGACTGGCAGTGCGGCAGTCCGTCGACGACGATCAGATGAGCAGTGAGGACGATCGGCGGTGCTCCCATCTCGAAGGTCAGCAAGGCACCCTTGTCTGCGAGGTCGACGGAGGTGACCTTGACGGTCTTGTTCGCCCTGGCGGTGAGCCAGACCATCGCCTCGGTGGGGTTCTTGAAGCCCGCGGGATCCCAGTCGTCATCCACGAAGCAGTCGCGCAGGCAAACGGGCTCCTCCTCTTCCCCTTCGGCGTTCTCCGTGTCGTCCTCCGCCTCAAGGTCCTCAGCGTTGGCTGACTCGTCGGCCTTGGGGGCAGGCGGATGCAGCGCTTTCTGCACCGTCTCCAGCCAGATCTGGGCCTGATCCTCGGCCTCACGCAGAGTCAACTTGCGCTCTCCGCAGCCCGTTATGAGCAGGGCACAGCAGAGCAGACTGAGCAGTACCTGCGTCCGTAGATACCCTCGCACGGCATACCATCCCTGGGGAAAGCAAGATCGCAGGGCCCTGCGTGGCACGGGTCCCCGTCTATGTCTATAACGGCCCAGGGCCCGGGCGGCTTAAGGGACTGAGTCGGTCTCAGAACTTGCCGCCGAGGGTCTGGTACAACAGCAGGACGTTCAGGAGGATGACGATGGCGGAGGTAAGGATCAGGAGGGACTTCTCCAGCGGCCGGTTGGCGTACTCGCCCATGACCTTGCGGCTCGAGGTGAGTACTGTGAGAGCGACGCAGGTGAAGGGAAGCTGGATCGACAGGCAGACCTGGCTGAGGATGAGTAGGCGGAAAGTGTCGAGCGGAAGCGCCATGATGGCCACGGCGGGAACGAAGGTCAGCAGAAGGCCCAGGCGAAACCAGGGTGACTGGATCGCGGTCGGCTTGCCCAGGAAGCCGGTGAAGACCGTGCCTCCGGCCAGACCGGCGGTCATGCTCGAGGAGAGCCCCGCGCAGAGGAGGGCCACCGCAAACAGCAGGGCCGCCAAATCTCCGGCCAGTGGCCTCAAGGTCGCCTCGGCTTGCTCAAGCTCCGTGACCCCGGCGCCGTGGCGGAAGAAGACGGCGGCGGCGACGATGATCATGGCCGAGTTGATGAGCCAGCCCGCGGTCATCGCGAAGAGGGTATCGAGCATCTCGTAGCGTAGCAGGCGACGCTTTGCAGCGTCCCCGACGGCGCTCCAGTCACGGCTCTGGATGATCTCGGAGTGCAGGAAGAGGTTGTGAGGCATGACCACGGCCCCGAGCATGCCCATCGCCAGCAGGATCGAGTCGGAGCTCAGTTGCGGGGTGAAGGCACCAGTCAGCGTCAGGGGCCAGTCGGGCTTGACGAGCAGCATCTGCACCAGGTAGCAGAACCCGATAACCGAGACGAAGCCGATGATGAGGTGCTCGAGGACGTGGTACTTCTGCCAGCCGATGAGCGCCAGGATGACGACGGCTGCGAGGATCGACCCGGCCCAGAGCGGGAGGTGGAAGAGCATGCGCAGACCAAGGGCGGCGCCGCAGATCTCCGCCAGGGCGGTGCCGATGCAGGCCACCATCGCCGTCGAGCCGATCACGAAGGCCCAGGCAGGATGGAAGTGCGTCCGGCAGGCCTCGGAGAGACACTGGCCGCGGATGATCCCCAGGTGGGCGGCCATGTGCTGCAAGAGGAGGAGCATGAGGGTGCTGAGGGTGATGACCCACAGCAGGGAGTAGTTGAACTGGGCGCCGGCGGCGATGTTGGTCGCCCAGTTCCCCGGGTCGATGAAGCCCACGGTGACGAGGAAGCCAGGCCCCAGGTACCGGAGGAACTGGGTATCGAGCTTGAGGTTCTTCAGCCGCGCAGTGACTTCGCCGATCGCCATGGTTGCCGCCGATGCAAGGAGATCAGGGACGGCACACCTGAACCAGTCAGGCCCTTTAGCCGAACTTCCACACTACCCCGAAACCGCCGCGAGGGTACTCCCAGTCGATGTTGTCGTAGGGGCACACGATCTTGCACACGCCGCACTCGAGGCAGTTCTCGAAGGCGACGCGGTTCTCGTTGTCCTCCCACTCGTACACCTGGGCCGGGCAGCGCGAGATGCACGGCTTGTCCTCGCACTTGCGGCAGACTTCCTGGTCCTTGATCTTGAGGTGGGAGGCCTCGTCCGTCTTGTACTTGACCTTGTACAGGCGGTCGGCAAGGCCCACGTTCACCTTGCCCTCCATGACCAGTTCCCACGGCTTCGGTTCCTTGTTCTTCAGATCACTCATCGAAAGCCTCCGACCGATCGCGTCGGTCAAAACTCTAGACGCCTGCCCAGGGGCACGCCAGGGCTTCACAGCCTGCCGCCGACCGATCCCGGCCTAGGGGAAGGTCCGCAGGGCGTCGAGGCCATCCCAGGCCAGACCGAAGATATTGCGGCGCTGCAGCACCATCCGCAGCAGACGCCACTCCTTGGCGCGCTTCGTGTCGTCGTCGACCACCATGAACTCGCGCACCGCGTCGGAGGCAAGCTCGGGGTAGACCTTGAAGATCGGGTGCTGCTCCATGTAGGTGGTCATGCGCCGGTACTTGCGCAGGTCGGCCAGCGTCGGGCCATGTTCCAGGCGCTCGCGGTAGCGGTTGAGGACGCGGGAAGAGAAGTCGCCCTTGCTGTGGGCCTCGATGGCTGTCTCGGCGGCCGCCTTCCCCGACAGGATGGCGTGGTTCGAGCCCTCGCGATGCAGGGAGTTGACCAGCATCGCGGCGTCGCCGGTGATCATGATCCCGTTGCCGAAGAGCTGGGGCATGGCGTCGTAGCCGCCCTCGGGGATCATGTGCGAGAGGTACTCCAGCACCTGTCCACCCTCGAGCAGCGGGGAAATCATCGGATGTGCCTTGAAGCGCTGCAGCATGTCATAGGGTGTCAGGGGGCTGTCCATGCCATCGAGCAGGGACGGACCGACGCCGACGGAGAGCGTGCTCTTGTTGGTGTAGATGAAGCCCATGCCCAGCAGTCCGGCCGTGGCGTCGCCCATGATCTCCATGGCGGTACCGTGGCTGCTGTCGGGCAGGCCGAAGCGGTCGTTGATGACCTCTTCCGGAAGGCTGATGATCTCCTTGGCGATGCTGGCGAAGTGCTGGGGCTTGAGCTTCTTTTGCATCCCCAGCTTCAGGGCCAACTGCGGATTCACGCCCTCGGAGAGGATGACGACGGGCGCGTAGAGGTCGCCGTCCTGACGGCCGCAGCGGACACCGATGACGCGGTCGCCCTCCCTGAGAACCTCCTCGACCCGCGTCTGGCAGATGATGAGCGCGCCTTCCTTTTCGGCCTGGTCGGCGAACCAGCGGTCGACCTTGACCCGCAGGACGCTGCAGGCGTTCGGTCGATGCTCCAGCAGCTTCTCGCTGCGGTAGCCGAACTTGAGGGCCGAATCGGGCGTGAGCATCCAGACGAGCTGCTCAAAGATGGGGCGCTCGACCGGGGCTTCCTTCCACACATTCGGCCAGACCTCGGCCGTGGGCTGGGTGTAGAGGATGCCGCCCATCACGTTCTTGGTGCCGGGCTTGTCACCGCGCTCGATGACGATGGTGTTGAGGCCGGCACGGGCGCAGAGGGTGGCAGCTGCCAGACCCGAAGGCCCCGCGCCGACGATGATGACATCGAACTTGTTATCCACAGGTTGCTCCGCCGTCATGCCTGGTAAGTCTCCCTGTTCGAAGTGGCCGGTGATTCGGCAGTGCCGCGGCGGGCACCTCAAACACTCAGCTTGACCTCTTCGTCCTGGCCCAGCAGCACCTTCTTGAGGTCACGTTCCTTTGCGATACGGATCAGCTCGGGCACGACCTTGTACAGGTCGCCGACGATGCCGTAGGTGGCCACACCGAAGATCTTGGCGTTCGGGTCGCGGTTGATCGCGACGATGATATCGGAGGTCTCCATCCCGACCAGATGCTGGATGGCCCCGGAGATTCCGCAGGCGATGTACAGCTTCGGGCGGACGGTGGTTCCGGTCTGGCCCACCTGGTGATCGTGGGAGATCCAGCCGGCGTCGACCGTGGCACGCGAGGCGCCAACTACGCCGCCGACAGCATCAGCCAGCTCCCGGATGAGCTCGAAGCCCGCCGGGCTGCCAAGGCCGCGACCGCCGGAGACAATGATCTCGGCGAACTGCAGGTTCGGCTTGTCGCTGCCGGTGTCGGGCCGGAACTCGATGACCTTCGTCGGGATCTGGTCCTCGGTGCAGGCGAAGCTGCCACGGATCACTTCGACCTTGCGGCCACGCTGCCGAGGCAAGGCCTGCATCACACGCGGGCGGACCGTGGACATCTGCGGTCGAGTGTCGCGGGTGAGAATGGTCGCCATGATGTTGCCGCCGAAGGCCGGACGCGTCTGGCGCAGCAGTCGCGTCTCAGAGTCGATGTCAAGGCCGGTGCAGTCGGCGGTGAGCCCGGTATGCAGGTCGGTGGCGATGGCTCCGGCGAGATCGCGGCCGGTGGTCGTCGCACCCATGAGCATGATCTCGGGCTTGTACTTGCGGATCAGGTGGAGGATACCGGAGGCATAGGGTGCGGTGCGGTAGTCCTTGAGGATCGCCATGTCCATGACGTAGGCCTGATCGGCGCCGAACTCGCCCGCCTCCTCGGCCAGACGGTCGACCTTCTCACCGAGGATAACCGCGGCGAGCTTGCAGCCCAGCGCATCGGCGAGCTTGCGACCGGCGCCGAGAAGCTCCCAGCTTACCGGGTGCACGGTTCCGTGAGCCTGCTCGACGAAGACCCAGACGCCGGAGTAGGCGGCGAGATCCGGCTTGGTCTCCTCCTCAAGCTCTTCAAGCAGCTCGACCTCTTCCGCCTCCGCGGGGCCTTCTTCGCCCTCTGCGGCCTCGATGACAAAGGTGAAGGCTTTGGCCGGGCAGATCTTGGCGCACTTGCCGCACTTGATGCACTTGTCGAAGTCAACCTCGGCGACGCCATCAACCATCTCGATGGCCTCAACCGGGCACTCGCCGACACAGTAGGTGCAGCCTGTGCAGCGTTCTCTCTCGTAGGTCAGGGTCCGCTTCTTCTTCGCCATTCGCAATCATCGCCGTAGGTTGGGATGCGATACCAGTCAACTGCAAGACGGGCAGGACGCTTTGGCCTAAGCCGGATCAGGCGTGCTCCACCAGCGCCTCCAGCCGGTCTGCCAAGCTCTCAGCAGCGCGGCCGGGGTCGTCATCGGTGCCCACAATCTCACCAGGCTGACGTGCCGGTGGCGGGAAGATCCGGTTCACCATCGTGGGCGAGCCCTTGAGACCCAGGAGGTCGGGATCGCCCTTGAGGTCGTCCTTGCCCCACACTTCGGGCACATACCGCGCTGCCCGGATCATGTTGGGGAGCGTGGAGTAACGCAGCTCATTCATCTCTTCGACGCAGGTCAGGAGACAGGGGAGCGGGGTCTGGACGACCTCGACGCCCTTCTCAAGACGCCGCAGCACTCGGGCCGTGCGCGTCTCGAGGTCGACGTCCTCGACGCCGACGGCATAGGTGATCTGCGGGACATCGAGACGACGTGCCAGACCGGGGCCGACCTGCGCGGTGTCACCGTCGATGGCCTGCTTGCCGCACAGGACCATGTCGATGCCGTCCTCGTCGCGGAGTCGGCGCAGGGCCAGACCGATGGTGTAGCTGGTAGCCCAGGTATCGGAGCCCGCGAAGGCGCGGTCACTGAGCAGGATCCCGCGGTCGGCGCCGTAGGAGATGCACTGCTTGATGACCTCGAAGGCCTGGGGTGGCCCCATGCACACGATGGTCACCTTGCCGCCGTAGCGCTCCTTGAGCTCCACAGCCGCCTCAGCCGCGTGGGCATCGTAGGGGTTGAGGATCGAGGGCACGCCCTCCCGGACCAGGGTGTTGGTCACGGGGTCGATGCGGACCTCGGTGGTGTCGGGCACTTGCTTGACGCAGACTACCAAATGCATGACAGACCCTCTGAGCGTGACAGGTTCAGGCGCTCTCTCACACGGAGGCGGGCGCTATTCGTTGTCATGGTCGTGGCTATGGTTATGGGCGTGATTGTGGTTGTTGGTCATCCCGTGGGTGAACTGCTGGAGCAGTTCGCCGTCACAGGCCGGGTTGCACTCGAGTTCCAGCGTCGTATCGGAGAAGCCGAAGCGCTCGGTCAGGATCTGCTCGAGCTTGCAGCGCAGAGCGGTTCTCTCGGCCTCATTCTGCGGGCAGCTCACCACGTGGGCGGTGAAGGCCAGGACGTTCGAGCACAGGCTCCAGGCGTGGACATGATGCACATCCTGGACCCCGGGCACCTCGGCCAGGGCTGAGGCGACCTCGGCCAAGTCTATCCCCCGTGGGACGCCCTGCAGCAGGATGTGGGTCGCTTCCCGGGTCACGCGGAAGCCGCCCACGACGATCAGCAGACCGATCCCGGCGCTGAGCAGCGGGTCGATCAGCAGCCAGCCGGTGGCCAGGATGACGACTGCAGCCACCACTACCGCCACCGAGGCCAGGAGATCACCGGTTACGTGCAGGTACGCGCTGTGCAGGTTAAGGTCGCCGTGCTCATGGCCGCCGAGACGCAGCGCAACGATGCTGTTGGCGACCAGTCCAAGGATGGCCACGAGGAGCATCGGCCCAGATCGGATCGACGGCGGTTCGGCCAGCCGCTGGTAGGCCTCGTAGAAGATCACGGCACTGATGCCCAGCAGCGCCACACCGTTGAAGAAGGCGGCGAACACCTCTGTGCGGTGCAAGCCGTAGCTGTGTTGCTCCGTAGGCGGCCGACAGGCGAGGCCGACGGCAAGCAAGCTCAAGGCCAGCGCCAGGACATCGGAGAAGACGTGCCCTGCATCGCTGAGCAGCGCCAGGCTTCCCGTCCACAGCCCGCCGACCAGCTCACCGGCGAACACAACAGACGTCAGCGCCACAGCAAAGCGGAGCTGACGGGTTTTCACGACATCGAAGTCGACGGTCGACTCACAGCAGGGCTCAGGCGTGGTCATCTTGCATAGCCATATTACTACGACCGGGGCCGCCGCCGCAACCGCAGCACTGCCGAGACAGTCCCTATCCTCCGGGACGGCTCCCTCCCGGCTGTCCGGGCCACTGCGAGGAAATCGGAGCTTCGAGCCCGATGTTGTACTCTTCCTTGCAGTTGGGACACTTCAGGAGCATCGCCAGACGGCCTGTGGCCATCCCCATCTGGCCGGCGCGGAACACCAGGTGGAAGCCTCCGTCATAGCCGCAGTTCTCGCACACCGCGAACTCCGTAACGACCATCTTCGGCGTCGCCTGTCCCATGGCCTCCCGACACCTCCAGGGCGGCAATTGTCAAGCGTCGAGCGCAGCCATCATAGTACAGTACCGGCTTTTGCTCAAGACTAGCGAAACTGCGTGCGGAGGAGCGGTGTGGTATAATGCGGCCGGTTGTTTTACGAGAACGGTCGGCGTTGTCGCCCTTCCGAACCGAGAGGAATCTCCATGCCCAGCATGTTGCGCCGCCTGCTGATTGGCGAGCCGCTTCCTACCCAACAGCAGGCGCAAGAACGTCTCAGCAATTTCGCGGCCCTCGCGGTCTTCGCCTCGGACGGGGTCTCCTCGGTAGCGTACGCGACGGAAGAGATCCTGCTCATGCTTGCCCTGGCGGGCAGCGCCGGGATGCTGTTTTCGATGCCGGTGGCCATCGCCATCGCCACGCTGATCGCCATCGTGGCAACCTCCTACCGGCAAGTCGTATACGCCTATCCCTCCGGTGGCGGTTCGTATGCGGTGGCGCGCGAGAATCTGGGCATCATCCCGGGGCAGATCACTGGGGCAGCGCTGTTCGTGGACTACGTGCTGACGGTCTCCGTCTCGACGGCCTCCGGAATTGCGGCCGTGACCTCTGCGGTGCCGACTCTGTTCGAGCACCGGGTAGTGCTCTGCGTCATCGCCATCGCTTTCGTGACCGTCGCGAACCTCCGGGGCGTGCGTGAGTCGGCCCGGGTGTTCATGTTCCCAACCTACGGGTTCATGTTCTTCCTGTACGCCATGGTCGTGGCGGGGCTCTATCGCCACTTTACCGGAGCCGGCCCGGCCGAAACGCTCCCCGCCCAATCGGACGTCACACAGGTCTACCAGAACGCCTCGCTGTTTCTTGTGCTGCGGGCCTTCTCCTCGGGTTGTGCAGCCCTGACCGGCATTGAATGTGTCTCGAACGGTGTCCAGGCCTTCCGCGAGCCGGTCTCGAAGAACGCCTCGCAGGTTCTCTCGCGTCTGGCCCTCATTCTCGGCTCGCTCTTTCTGGGGATCACCTTCCTGTCGCGCACCTTCCACGTGATGCCCATCCACGAGGAGACCGTCGTCTCGCAGATCGCCCGCGCCAGCTTCGGGCACGGGTTCTTTTACTATGGCGTGCAGATGTTCACCGCCGTCATCCTGATCCTGGGTGCGAACACCAGCTTCAACGGCTTCCCACGGCTGGCCCGCGTGCAGGCTCTGGATGGGTTCTTGCCCCGGCAGTTCGCGAACCTCGGCGACCGGCTGGTCTACTCCAACGGCATCATCGCGCTCGGTGTGCTTTCCTCGGCGCTCATCGTCGTGTTCCGTGGCGAGACCCATCGACTGATCCCGCTGTACGCAGTCGGCGTGTTCCTGAGCTTCACGCTGTCGCAGGCCGGGCTGGTCCGACACTGGTTCAAGGCTCGCGACGAGGAACCGCGATGGAAGTCGCGGGCCTTCATCAACGGCCTGGGAGCGCTGGTCACCGGTGTGGTCGTGGTGGTCATCGCCGTCACCAAGTTCGTCCACGGCGCCTGGATCGTTGTTATCCTGATCCCGATGTTCGTGGGCGTCTTCCTGTCCATCCGCCGCCATTACGATGCGGTAGCCCAGAAGCTGTCCCTGCAGGGCATCGAGCCACCGACGGACGGCAACAACCTGGTGCTGGTGCTGGTGGGGAGCGTGCATCGTGGTGTCCTGGGCGCGATTCGCTACGCACGGTCCATCGCCAAGACACCGGAGAGTGTGCGAGCAATACACATTGAGACAGAGGCGAATCGTCCGCGAGCGGAGTTCGTCACCCGGTGGGAGCGGTATGGCCTTGGCCTGCCGCTTGTGGTGCTCAAGTCGCCCTATCGCAACCTGGTGGAGCCCCTGATGTCCTACATCGACGAAGCCCTGGAGAAGGAGGGCTTCGATTCGGTGACCCTCGTCCTGCCTGAGTTTGTGGTGGGTAAGTGGTATGAGAACCTTCTTCATAACCAGACTGCGCTTTGGCTGCAGGTGGCACTGCGCAATCGCCCCAACGTGGTGATTGCCAACTATCGTTACTATCTGTAGCCCCCAAGACCCCTCGGTCACTGCAACTTTCGGCCGTTCGGTTGTCTAACTGCTCAATCCTCGCGTGCTACGGGCGGACCTTTTCGCCTTGCCTGGGTACCGGGGGTGTTCTTGGCAATTGAAGGAGAGCCCCTTGTGGAAGTCCCCCTGATGGACCTGAAGACGCAGTACCTCGAGCTGCGGGACGAACTCCTGAAGGTCGTGGATGACGCCCTCACCTCGATGCAGTTGTTCCTCGGCCCGAACGTGCAAGCGCTGGAGAGCGAGTGGGCCGAGTACTGTGGTGTCCCGCACGCCGTGGGGGTCGGCAACGGTACCGAGGCCATCTGTCTCGCCCTGAAGGCGCTGGGTATTGGCCCTGGCGACGAAGTGATCACCGTGCCCTGGACCTTCATCGCGACCATCGAGGCCATCTGCCACACCGGCGCGAAGCCGGTCGTGGTGGACATCGACCCCCAGACCTACTGCATGGACCCCAACTGCCTTGAAGACGCCATCACGCCGCAGACCCGTGCGGTGGTGCCGGTGCACATCTTTGGGCATTCCGCCGACATCGATGCGATCCGTGCCGTGACGCTGCCGCACGATGTGGTCATCGTGGAGGATGCTGCGCAGGCTCATGGCGCGACCTACAAGGGCCGCCGCACCGGGTCACTGGGGATTGCCGCCGCCTTCAGCTTCTATCAGACCAAGAATCTGGGCGGCTACGGCGAGGGCGGCATCGTCACGACGACCTGCGACGAGGTCTATGAGAAGCTGACGCTGCTGCGCAACCACGGGCACCTGTCCAAGTACGAGCACGCCATCATCGGCTACAACGCGCGTCTGGATGAGATTCAGGCGGCGATGCTGCGCGTGAAGATGAAGCACCTGGATGCGTGGAATGACCGGCGCCGCGAGCTGTCGGCCATGTACACCGAGCGGCTGAAGGACCTGCCGCTGGTCACGCCCTATGAGGCGCCTGGTGTACACCATGTGTACCACCTGTACTGCATCCGGACCAAGAAGCGGGACGAGCTGGCGGCGGCCTTCCAGGAGGCCCACATCGGGCACTCGCTACACTACAAGGCACCGGCCAACACTCAGCCGGCCTGCAAGCCCTACGGTCTCGACCAGGCGAAGCTGCCCGTCACCATGGCGCTGGCGCAGGAGACGATCCAGCTTCCGATGCACCCGCTGCTCAAGGAGTCGGAGATCGACTACGTGTGCGACGTGGTGCGCAAGGTCGTCGGCTAGTCCGAAGGCCCCGATCAGAGAGAGGCAATCTGGCCGCCCGAGGCAGAGTCCCACGCTTCGGGCGGTTTTCGATTCCCGGTGAGGAGAGCCGGTCCGCAGTTCCTCGAGGCAGGAGCCCCTTTCGACCCTCGGGCTTGATTTCCGTCCTGTGCTGGTCCATTATTAGGCGTCGTATGGGAGGAGGCCGGAAGTCCGGCCTCCAGGGCGCCACTGGCGCCACACCACGATTTCCCCAGGGAGGGTATCTCCATGGCAGTACGAGTTGGCTTCATCGGCGCCGGTGGGATGAACTCATCGCACATGCGTAACCTGGCCCAGATCAAGGACGCAGAGATCGTCGCCATCTGTGACCTGCAGGAAGAGCGGGCCAAGCAGCGTGCGGAGGAGTACGGCGCGGAGGCATACACCTGCTGGAAGAAGATGCTCAAGGATGCCAAAATGGACGCCCTGTACGTAGCCGTCCCGCCCTTCGCGCACGAGGGTCAGGAGCAGGCTGCTGCCGAACTGGGCATCCACTTGTTCGTGGAGAAGCCCGTGGCCGTCAACATCGAGACGGCTCAGTCCGTGCTCAGCGCCATCAAGAAGGCCGGTGTCATCGCGACCGCCGGGTTCCAGGACCGCTACCAGGACACCGTCGCCCTCATGAAGGGCCTCCTCGCCAAGAACAAGCCCGCGATGGTCATGGGCTACTGGATCGGCGGAATGCCGGGTGTGCCGTGGTGGCGCGTGAAGGCGCAGTCGGGTGGCCAGGCCGTCGAGCAGACCATCCACACCTTCGACATGGCCCGCTACCTGCTGGGCGAGGTCAAGAGCGTACAGTGCACCTGGTCCACGGGCCTCATGACCGAGGTGCCCAACTACGACGTTGAGGACGCCACCTGCGTGAACTTGCAGTTCGAGAGCGGCGTGTGCGGCACGATCTTCTCCGGCTGCTTCCTCAAGGGTCTCGGTGGCAAGGTGGGTCTGGACATCTGGTGCCAGGCCATGCGGATCGAGTACGCCGGCCGCAAGCAGGTTACCGTCATGGAGCCCGAAAAGGAGCCCGTAGTCACTCAGGTCGGCAACACTCCGGGCCTCGACTTCGACACGACCTTCATGAAGGCCGTGGCTGCCGCCGGCAAGGACGCCAAAGCGGCCCAGGCCATGCTCAAGAGCAGCTACGCCGATGCCTGCCGCAGTCTCGCCGTGCCGCTGGCGGCCAACGAGTCCATCGCGACCGGCGCCGTGGTCGAGCCCGTGAAGTTCGAGGACTAAAGCGGCCTCACAATTGCAGAGCTACCAGGGCCACTCCCTTGCGGAGTGGCCCTTTCGTTTGGGTTGCGAAGATCGCTATAATGGGGGAGCAGTCGGATCCCCTGAAAGGACACGCATCAGTATGCCTGCATCGGTGGACCCTGCCATTTTCCGCGCCTATGACATCCGGGGCAAGGTCGGAGAGCAGATCACACCCGAGGCCGTGCGGCTCATTGCCCGGGCCTACGCCACCCGCTTCGTCGACCGGCCCAAGCCCACCATCGCCGTCAGTCGCGACCTGCGCACCTCCTCGGAGGAACTGGCGAGCGCGGCGATCGAGGGGATCCTGAGCACCGGGGTCAACGTGGTTGATGTCGGGCAGGCGCCGACACCCGGACTGTACTTCGCCATCGGTCTGTGGGGTCTGGACGGCGGCATGGGCATCACCGCCAGTCACCGGCCGCCCGAAGACAACGGCATCAAGGTCCGCATGGGCGACGGGCCCTTCTTCGGCGACGATCTCCAGCTGTTGAAGGACGAGGTCCTTGCCGGGAACTTCGCCGGCGGCCAGGGGAGCTACGAGCAGCGAGACTTCTACCCGGACTACTTCCGGCTGGCCTGCCAACAACTGCACATCGACCGTCCGCTGCGCCTCGTGCTGGACCTGGGCAACGGCTGCGGGACTCTCACCGCTCCGCGGCTGCTGCGGGAGCTCGGCTGCGACGTGACCACGGTCTTCGAGGAGCCCGACGGCAACTTCCCCGGACGCGGACCCGACCCCACTCACCCCGGCGCCATGGATACGCTGAAGAGTCGTGTTGTGGAGCTGGGGGCCGAACTCGGCGTGGCCATCGATGCCGACGGGGACCGGGTCGCGATCGTCGACCACACCGGGCAGGTTGTCGAGCCCGATCAGTATGTGCTTCCCGTCTGCCGCGAGGTGCTGGCGCAAGGTCCGGCGACCTTTGTCTCCGAGGTGCGGTGCTCGCAGTCCATCGTCGACGACATTCGCGCTCACGGCGGCGACATCAACCTCGTAGCAGTCGGGTATCCCTTCATCCTCGAAGCAATGAGGGAGCATGGCTCGCCCGTGGGCTTTGAGACCACCGGGCACTGCTACTTCAAGGATCCCTACTTCAAGTTTGATGACGCCAGCTTCGCCGCCGCGCGGATTCTCGGAGCCATATCGCGCAGCAGCGAGAACCTGCACGATCTCGTCGCCTCGGCGCCGAAGTACTACCCGGCCGATCCACCGCGGATAGCCTGCCCGGATGACCGTAAGTTTGCGCTGGTGGAAGAGGTGGCTGAGAGCTACCGGGGCACCCATGACCTCAGCGAAGTCGACGGGGTGAGGATTCAGTACCCGGACGGCTGGGCGGTCCTGCGAGCCTCCAACACCGGGGCAGAGCTGGTGCTTCGCTGGGAAGGTAGCAGTCCGGAGGCACGAGACCGAATCGGTGAGGAGCTTATGGGGCGCCTCAAGGAGCGGCTGTAAGGGGTGGCCTGAGGAGCAGAGGCACCGGCGGCCCCTCTTAGGGCTCCCGGACACTGGTGACAAGTCATGGCAAGTCTGGCCCAGAAACGTCGTCTCGATACCACGCTCGGAGCGCCGATCTGCACGATCCTGAATCTGCTCGCGCGGATCCTGGGCGCAATCCTTCGGCGTGACCACTCGCTTGCCAGGCCGCCACGACGCATCCTGGTCATCAAGCTGGTCGGCCTGGGCAGCGTAGTACACTCGACGCTGCTGCTGCGGGCGCTCAAGGCGAAGTACCCCGAGGCGACGCTGGGGTTCCTGTGCTTCCGGGAGCTGCGCGGCCTGTTAGGGCGCATCGAGGACGTCGACGAGATCCTCTCGCTCGATGATAGCTCCTACTGGCGGCTGCTGCGCAGTGTGCTCGGGTTCATCTGGGGCTCCTGGCGGCGGCCCTTCGACCTGGTCATCGACCTCGAAGTGCACTCCAAGTTTTCCACCATCCTGTCCACTCTCACCTGCGGCCGGGATCGCGCGGGCTACTACGTCATCACCACGCGCTTCCGCAGTGGCCTGTACACGCATCTGGTATACTACAACCGCTATCGGCACGTGCAGGAGGCCTACCGGCAGTTGGGCCGTGCCCTTGGGGTCGAGGCCGGAGTCGGCCAGCCTCTCGCACCGCGGCTTACGGAGGAAGAGCGCGACTTCGCCGAGAAGCTGCTGGAGCAGTGGCAGGTCGGGAATCGGCACCTGCTGCTGGTGAATGTGAATGCCGGTGACCTGTGCCTGGAACGGCGCTGGGAGCCCTGGAAGTTCGCGCGGGTGATGGAGGTCTTCGCCGCCCGGGAGGGCGTGGTCGTGGTCATGACCGGCTCGGCGGCCGAGCAGGCCTACACGGAGTCGGTGCGGCAGAGGGTCGATGAATCGGTCCGCGGCCGGGTGGTGAACTCCGCCGGTACCATGGGCTTCGGCCAGTACCTGGCACTTTTGGCCCGCTCCGGGGCGTTGCTTACCAATGACAGCGGGCCGCTGCACCTGGCGGCGTCTTTCGGCGTGTCCACGGTCTCGCTGTGGGGCCCCGGACTGCCCGCGACCTATCAGCCGCTGGTGGGCAATCACCGTGCCCTGTGCCGGGACACCTACTGCTCGCCCTGCCTGTACTGGGTGGATGAGCTGCCCTGTGCAGGCGACAATGTATGCATGCAGAGGATCAGTTGGCAGGAAGTTGCCGCCGCAACGGCGGAGGTGCTGGGCCTTAGCGTGACCCATCCTGAGGCCGACGAGACGACTGCGCAGGAAGCGGAGACGAAGGCCGAAGGCTACTTCGTGCGCCGGTCGGTTCCGCCGCCGCAGAACGGCTAGACGGGACACCGCAACGGTCGCGACGACACCTGCGCTTGTGCCTCCTTGATGTAACCCGCAAAGGACTCTCGACCATGCCGGACGCAGCCTCCGACAGCCTGAGCACCGAGACGACCACAGAGCCGCGACCGGTGGCGCAGTGGGAGCCTCGCCGTGACCCGCTGGTCTGGCTGATCGTGATCGTGTACTTCGCCCTGGCCGTGACCACGGGCTTCGTGCATGAACTGGGCTATGCGCCGGACGAGACGAGCCGGCACTATCCCTACGTGCAGTGGCTGGCGAAGGAGCACCGGATTCCGCCGGCCGACTACTCGCAGCCGGCGGCGCCTCTCAACCTGCATCCCCCGCTGTACTACCTGGCCATGGTTCCCGTGTACCTGCTGGCCGCTCCCTATGGTAACCGGGTGGCTTTGCGAGCACTGCGGCTGACCTCGCCCTTCCTGATCCTTCCCGTGATACTGATGTGGTTCGGCGTGATTCGGCGTGCCTGCGGCAACGACCGCAGGACGACGCTGTTCGCCTTCGCCCTCACCGCCTGGTGGCCGAACCTGTTTGTGGATGCCGGGATGCTCAATAACGACGTGGGCACGCTGCTGATCCTCTCGGGGTTGCTGTACCTGATCGTCGCGAAGCAGTGGCAGTCTCGCAGCCTGGGCTCGGCGGCTTTGTGGGGTGCGCTCTTGGGTGTGGGCGGACTGGTGAAGACCTCGGTGCCGGTGGCCGGGGTCCCCGTGGTCGCTGTGGCCCTGGTCTGGCAGCATGGGCGCAGCTTCTGGCGTGATGGCCGCTTCTGGACACGGGGCATGCTGGCCGCAGCGACCTGCGTCGCCCTCTGCGGCTGGTGGTTCCTGCGCAACCTGGAGCTGTTCGGCTCCCTCACCTGCATCACCCGCTCGATGGGCTTTTGCATGATCCCGGCGGGCCTCTCGAACTGGGACGCGATCGTGATGGGGATCGCCGGAAAGCTCCTGCTGCGGGCCATCAACGGCCTGTGGGTGAGTGTCTTCGCGGGTGCCGTGTGGTTCCCGGACTGGTCGCACCCGGTGGTGTACGGGGTGCTGCGTCTGCTGACCGCCCTCGGCGTGATCGGAGTAGTCGTCGGGCTGTGGCGGCTGAAGACCGGCAAGGTGCACTTCGCGCCGGGCCAGGTCGAGGCGATTCTGCTGCCCGTGATCGGCTTCGCGGTGCTGTACCTGTCCGACCTTCATGTGTCGGTGTTCGTCCACGCGGGCTTCTACCAGGGCGGCCGCTACCTGCTGCCCTTCCTGCCCGGTCTGACGATCCCGCTGGCCCTGGGGCTGCGACAGCTCTGCCCCGCACGGGCTCGGAACGGCCTGGGCATCGTCGTGGCCCTGTTCTTCCTGTGCCTCAACTTCCTGTCCTGGTATCACATCATCACCTACTGGAATCCCTACGTGCTGCAGACCGCCGGACGGTTCCAGTAGCCTGCGGATGAGACGACCCACAAGCCCACCATGAGCGATCCACAGCAGACCCCTCCCCAAACCGAGACGAGTACCGCACCTTCCGCTGAGCCCCGTAGCGAAGGGCTTTGGCATGGCCTCTTCGCCCTGGTGCTGGTGGTGTACCTGGCGCTGGGCAGCTACCTGGTCGCGATCCTGCCGCTGTGGGGCGGCGTGGCGGATGAGCCGATCCACTTCGGCTACTGCAAGTACATCGCGGTAAAGGGCCATCTGCCCGCGCTGTGGGATCACATCACCGACGACCTGCACTACTACTACCTCGCGCCGGGCGCCGGAGAGGCCGCTCACCACCCGCCCTCCTACTACCTGCTGGGCTCTCTCGTATGTCGGGCGTTCCTGCACACCCCGCTGCCGGTGCAGAACTACGCTGTACGGGCGATGTCCCTGCTGTTAGGGTTCCTGTCGCTGTGCTTCCTGTATCCGGCCTTCCGGCTTCTGCTGCCCAGGCGGCCGGAGCTTGCGGTGGCGGCTGTTGCCTTTGTCGCCGTATTCCCGCAGCGCCTCCTGATGTGCTCCATCATCGCGCCCGAGGCTTCGGGGATCTTCGCTGCCTCGGCGGCCCTGTGGATGTTCGCCCACTATCGCGCAACGCCACAACGCTGGGGCTGGCTCTGGGGTGCCGGTGCGATGGCCGGCATGATGGCGCTGACGAAGTCGACCTTGCTGCCCTTCTGCGTAGCGTTCTTCGTGACGGCACTCGTGCTGCCGCTGCAGTCCGGGCTGAGTCGCCGGGAGAAAAGCCTCGCGATCGGCGGGTTCATCCTGTGCGGCGCCCTGGTGTGCCTCTGGTGGTATGTCCGCAATATCGTGGAGTACGGCCAGCTCGTGCCGACCTCTGTCACCCCGGGGAGCCTCGACACCGCGGTCAAGGTCGCCGGTGGGCCGGACATGATCGCGCTGCTGTTCCTCCCGCGAGGCCGGTTCTACTACAAGCTGGCGGTCACAGGCATCTTCTGGTACTTCTGGTCCCCGAGCGACTGGATCCCGGCAGGCCTCCGGCCGATCTTCCTTGCTGTGGCGGCCCTGACCTGGATCGGCGCAATCGTCGGAATCTGGTGGGGACGCAGACGGCGCGAACCGCTCCTGGACAGCCTCTGGCAGCCGATCCTGCTGCCCTTCCTGTGGGCGATTCCGCTGCTATTCATCTTCTATCTGCGCTGGACGGTCACGACCTGCATCCAGGCCCACGCGGAGTTCGGCAAGTTCGTGATGCCGGTCCTGGGCTACCTGACTCTGCTGCTGGCCCTGGGGCTCAATAGCCTCTTTGGCCGCAGAGCCGCCCTCCTGCTGGTAGCCTTCGCGCTGTTCTTTGTGGCCTGGGACCTGGTGGCCTATCACAATCTCGCAACGGTGCTCATTCCAGCGCATGCTGGTGACTGGACCCCGCCGCCCTATTGAGAAGCCGGAGACAGAGGTGGAGTGGAGGAAGGTCGGCGGGCCTTTGAGAAGGCTTGGGGAAGGCTGTTTCCTCACTACACGGCCCTGATCGATGCCGAAGGTGGGATGACCGATGGCCCAGGACCATGTATATGACCTCGCTATTCTGGGAGGCGGACCGGGAGGATTGACCGCCGCCGTCTACGCCTCCCGCAAGCAACTCGACGTCGTCATGATCACCGGCGACATCGGCGGTCAGACGAACCTCACGCAGGACATCGAGAACTACATGGGGTTCCGCTTCATCAGCGGGCAGGAGCTGGCGGACAAGTTCCGCGAGCAGGTCGAGCAGTTCCCGATCAAGATCATGCTCGGCAAGCTGGCGGAGGGGGTTCAGCAGGAGGGCAAGCTCTTCCGGATCGCGGTGAGCGGCAAGGAAGAAGTCGTCGCTCGCACGGTCATCATCGCTACGGGCAAGCGTTCACGGACGCTCGGGGTGCCCGGTGAGAAGGAGCTTGTCGGCCGCGGCGTCAGCTTCTGCTCCATCTGCGACGGCCCCTTCTTCCGCGACCAGCGTGTCGCGGTCGTCGGTGGCGGGAACTCGGGAATCACCGCCGTCATCGACCTGCTCAAGGTGGCGCGGGAGATCACCGTCCTAGAGATCACCGATACCTGGCGCGCCGACCCTGTGCTGCTTGAGCGTGCGCGGGCTTCCGAGAAGGTCCGCTGGCTTGCCGGGCATCGAGTGGTGCGGATCGAGGGAACGGAAGAGGTCACGGGGATCGTCGTTACGCCAACTGCCGGCGGCCCAGAGGAGCTCATCAAGCTGGAGGGCGTGTTCCTGGAGATCGGCCTGCAGCCGAATACCGGCTTCCTCAAGGGCTTTGTGGAGCTCAACGAGTACGGAGAGGTCGTCATCGACTCCCGCTGCCGGACCAGCATCCCGGGGGTCCTGGCTGCCGGCGATGTGACCAACACGCCGGAGAAGCAGATCATCGTCGCTGCCGGAGAGGGCGCCAAAGCGGCCCTGGGAGTCTACCAGTACCTGCTGGGCGTGGAGGATGTTCGGCAACTGCAGACCTGGTAGGCCAGGATCGCGCACAGCTTCTGCGGGAGCCGGCTTCCGTGGTCGGCTCCCTTGCTCTTGTCAGCCATTTCTTGCCTCGGAGTCTGGAAGACCACGCCTATGATCTCGCGGGTGCTGCTTTGGATTCGCGCCGCTCGTGTGCCCTTCTTCACCGGGAGCGTCATGCCGGTATGTGTGTGCAGTGCCATGGCCTGGTACGAGACCGGGCGCTTCCACTGGGGCTACTGGCTGGTGACCGTGGTGTCGATGATGCTGATTCACGCCGGGGCGAATCTGGCCAACGACTACTTCGACCACCTCAGCGGCAATGACCCCGCGAACACGGAGTTCGTGAACCCCTTCACGGGCGGCAGTCGCGTGATCCAGGACCTGGAGGTCTGGCCGCTAGATGTGCTCTGGGCTGCCCTGCTCTGCCTGGGTGCCGGGAGCCTGCTAGGGCTGTACCTGGTGTATGCGCGAGGCCTGTGGATCCTGGCAATCGGCCTGGTGGGTGTGATCTCGGCCTTCTGCTACAGTGGCCCGCCGCTGCGGTTGGGCTATCGCGGCGTCGGCGAGTTGTTCATCTTCCTGGACTTCGGGATTCTGCCTGCGCTCGGGGCCTACTACGTGCAGGCGCAGACCTTCTCCTGGGGAGCAATCGCGGCGGGACTGCCCAACGCTCTGCTCATCACGGCGGTCCTGTTCATCAACCAGTTCCAGGACATGCGGGCCGATATGGTGGCCGACAAGCGGCACTGGGTTGTGCGGCTGGGGCGGAAGCGTGCCCGGTGGTACTACTATGCGCTCGTGACGGCAGCTCCCTTGTGCGTGATCGGCGGCGTTATCCTCGGATGGCTGCCGACAACGGCAATGATCGGCGTGGGTGGAGGTGTGCTCCTGCCGGGGATGATCTGGACGGCAGGGAGGTACTACGACGAGCCGGCGGAGCTTGCCCCGGCCAATGCCTCGACGATCGTCATGCACCTGCTGACGGGTGTGCTGCTCACGGTCGGCATCCTGCTGGGCGGCACGGCGTGAGTACCCCGACTGCCGAGTGGCCACGCTCTAGAGCCCAAGCTCCGCACTGATCTCGCGCATCGACTCAATCGTGAACTGGATATGCTCGGAGAGGTCGATGCCGAGCTCGTCGGCGCCTCGCTGGAGGTCCTCGCGACTCACGGCAGCGGCGAAGGACTTGTCCTTCATCTTCTTGCGCACAGACTTGGCCTCGAGGTCGCTCAGACTCCGCGACGGCCGCACAAGTGCGCAGGCGATGATGAAGCCCGTTAGCTCATCCACAGCAAAGAGGGCCTTGCGCAGGGGAGTATCCAGGGGCACGCCGGTGAAGGGCGCATGGGCCAGGACATCCTGGACGAGCGCTTCGTCGACGCCGCGCTCCCGGAGAATCTCGGAGCCCTTCAGCGGGTGATCGGGAAGCTGCGGGTGGATCTCCCAATCGAAGTCATGCAGCAGCCCCACGACCCCCCAGTACTCCTCGTCTCCACCCAGCTTCCGAGCGTAACCGCGCATCGCGGCCTCCACGGCATAGGCGTGCTTGCGCAGGCTGTCGGTCTGCGTGAACTCGTGCAGGATCGTCAGGGCCTCGTCGCGCGTCATCGCTATCCCTCCCACGACTGCCTCGAAACGGGAACCGGCGGAGCCTTCCCCGGTTACAGCTTCCGCACCTGCACCCGGTAGCTCCCACCCGACACAGTGACCAGAAGGTAGTGGTAGTAGCCGCCGCGAGAGGCCTGCGCATAGAGCGGCGCACCACCTCCGGCGGTGATCACGTAGTCCACCCCGTCCTTCTCCTTGCGGCTGAACAGGTGCTCGTGGCCCGCGAAGACGCAGTCCACACCCTCGCGGACAAAGAGAGCGTGCAGGGCGTCGCGCTCCTGGGGATGCTGGTCGAGGCTGCTGCCGATGTGCACGCTGACCGGATACAGCGGCTGGTGCAGGGCCACGAAGGTCAGCGCCGCCGCGCGATTCGCGGCGAGGTCCTGCTTGAGCCAGGCGAGTTGCTTGCTGCCGATGCGACCACTCAGGCCCGGCTCCTCGGTGTCGAGGAGGATGAAATGGCAGGCACCGCGGTTGAAGCTGTAGTAGCCGGCGTCGAAGTACTGGCAGAAGACCCGGTGGTTGTAGTTGCTGCCGAGGATGTCATGGTTGCCGGGCGCCAGGGCGACGGGAATCGTCCCGAAGGCCTGCAGCGGGGCGATAGCAAGGAAGAAGCCCTGCCACTGGTAGGCCAGGGTGTCGGGCTTGCTGCTGCCCTCGATGTAGTCGCCGGTGCCGAGCACCACAATCGGTCGCTGAGTGGCCATGTCGGCCGATAGCTTGCGCATGATCTCTGAGTAGTGCTCGCGGCCGGGGCGAGAGTCGCCGAAGACCGCGAAGTTGAAGCTGGTGAGGTCCTGGGCGAAGGCGTAGGAAGAGAGCAAGGCCACTGCGCAGACCGCGAGCAGCATCGCCCTGAGAGCGGCCCTCAGGCGGAGGCAAAGATAAGGCGACACGGAGCGCGAGACCGGGCTGTACACAGAGGACTTCCCTTCCTGAGCCACCGGCATGATAGCACAGGCCCTGCCCGGTGCAAAGCGCGCGTGGCAGGAGGGCACAAGGCCTTCGGTCCACCGGTCCCGGACACGGAAAGGGGACAGCCCCCCAAAGGAGGCTGTCCCCAAGATGGCTCCTTCTCCACACCCTCATACCCCTTGGAGCCGTCTGCCCCAGATGGAGAAAGGTCTGCGGCCTTACTGCGTAGGGGCCCCGGCAATCTCGATCTTGCGCGGCTTAGCCTCTTCGCGCTTGCCGACGCGTACCTCAAGGACGCCGTCGGTGAACTTGGCGCTGACCTGCTCGGGGTCAACGTTGCGCGGCAAGGCCAGGGACCGCTGGAAGGCCCCGTAGGGTCGCTCGATGCGGTGGTACTTGACGGTCTCGGTGTCCTCGGGCGCCGGTTTGTCGCCACTGATGGTCACAACGTTGTCCTCGACGTGCACCTGGATACTATCCATGGCTACGCCGGGAAGTTCGGCGGAGAGGACGTAGGCGTCCTGGGTTTCGGCGACGTCCAGCGGGAGGTAGCCGAGAGCATCTGCCAACTCCTGCCCTCTACGGGCGAGTCCGGAGCGTGCCCACCTGTCCATGTCATCCATCATGGCCCTCATCGCATTCCACGGCTCTCTCGTCAACATGCTCAACACCCCCTAAGGTTTGTCGGTGCTCTATGGGCGAGGTTCCGCCCTTCATTTGCAAGCAGTATAATGCTTGAGTGCATTGCTGTCAAGCTGTTTTCTTCCTTGCGCGAAGGGTCCTTTGCCCACGGTTGACGCCCCTGCCCGCATGGGATATCATTCCCGGGAACCCTTCACGGTCAGGATGCCCTTCCCATGCATCAGGCGGGTCTTGCGGCAGTTCGGCCTCGAGTCCTACCCCCTACGTGGCAATGCCTTCTCTGGTCCGTGATCGCTCTCGCGGCCGCAACGACCCTGGGTTGCCGTGCTGCGCCCGGCGAGACACGGCCCCTTGATGGGCCCACTGTGGCGGCCGCAGCAGTCGATCGCCCGACTCCCAGGCCGGCACCCCGTGCCCTGTGGATGGCGGCCGTCGGCGACATCATGCTCGACCGAAAGGTCGGCAAACTGATCAACGCCAACGGGACCGAGAGTATTCTCGCGAAGGTCCGGAATCGTCTGCAAGCCCCTAACCTGACCTTTGGCAACCTGGAGTGTCCGCTGTCGACCGAGGGGCCGCACGATCCCCACAACTGCTGCTTCCGGGCTCAACCCGGGACCGTGGCGGTGCTGCAGGACGGCGGCTTTGATGTGGTCTCGCTCGCCAACAACCACAGTCTCAATGCGGGACGGGAGGGGATCCTGCAGACGCTGGAGACCCTCGACAAGGCCCGGATCGCCTACTGTGGGGCGCGACGTGAGCGGGAGCGCGGGATGGAGCCGACGATCCTGCGCGTAGGTGGCCTGCGGGTCGGCTTCATGGCCTTCACCGACCTGAGCTTCGAGCATGGCTCGTACTCGAAGTTCACCGGCGATGGCGAGGCAGCGTGCGCTGCGGTGACCTCGGCCAGGGGGCAGTGCGACCTGCTGTTCGTCTCGGTACACTGGGGTGAGGAGTACCAGAGCATGCCCCAGCAGAGCCAGACAAAGACGGCACGGGCGCTTCTCGATGCGGGTGCCGACTGCATCCTGGGCCACCATCCGCACACTCTCCAGGGGATCGGCGTGTACAAGGGCAAGCCGATTCTGTACAGCATGGGCAACTTCGTTTTTGACCAGCGGCAGGGCGAGCGCATGGAGAGCGCGGTCTTCGAGCTCTTCTACAAGGAGCCCGGCCTATGGCAGATCAATGCCACGCCGGTGTGGATCCCGCCCGACCGTCTGGGACCGATCTATCCGGCGGCAGAGCGTTCGCAGGGCATCGCCCGACGCCTCCGGGACATCTCGACGGCCCTGGGTACGCCGGCCAGGGTCGAGAATGGGCGAGTGGTGGTCCGGATTTCGCCGCCGGCTGCTCCGGCGCAACCCGCCGTCGGCGAGCAACCTGCGCAGAACTCCGCACCGGCGCCAGGTGTCTAACCGCACATCACACTATCGTTTGCGTCAGGAGACGGCGATGACCGCACGTACCTTGTTTGTTGTGCTGGCACTGGCCCTTGTGAGCGTCGGGGCCCTTGCCCAGCAGCCGGTGGAGAAGTCCCATGCGCCGGGCGTGGCTGACCCCGTTGCGACGGTCAACGGGAAGCCGATCACTCAAGAGCAGTATCGCAACACCCTCATCGACTGGTTCGGCAGGGAAGTCTTTGAGGAGATGATCCAGACCGAGACCATCACTCAGGCGGCGGAGCGCGCGAAGGTCGTCGTCACCGATGAGCAGGTGGACAAGCGGCTGGCGCTGATGCAGTCCGACATCGAGGAGAAGGCGGCAACGGGCCAGGGCCCGACCTTCGCCCAGTGGATGGCGAGCCGGCGGGTAACCCTTGCCAACCTGCGCGCCCGACTGCGCAGCGAGCTGCAGCTTGAGGGTCTGGTCTCTGACGAGGTCAAGGTGACCTCCTCGGAGGCCCAGGACTTCTACGACAAGAACCAGAAGGCTTTTGCGGAGCCGGAGCGCGTGAAGATCAGCGTGATCACGGTGAAGACCGAAGACGAAGCCAACAAGGTTCGTACGCTGATCAACAGCAAGCAGAAGAACTGGGGCGACGCCGCACGCGAGTTCAACATCAACCCGTACACGGCCAAGACCGGCGGCGACCTGGGCTATTGCATAGATGACGGCAGCCCCATCGCCAAGGCGGCTTTCGGGCTGAAGGCCGACCTGGAGATCAGTGCCCCGGTGAGCTTCCAGAGCGCGTTCCACATTGTGCGCCGTGAGGACCGCCAGAAGGCTCGCATCGCGCCCTTCGACGAAGTCAAGCAGAGCATCGTAAGCATGCTCCTGGAGCAGAGGCTGTTCGAGACGAAGATGAAGAAGCGCACCGAGCTGCGCAATCAGGCCGTCATCCAGCGCCTTGTGGAGTTCCCGGAGGCAGTGGCGACCCCTTAAGGAAGCCGTCGACCCCCGGGGCGCAGTTGACGCACCCGCAGGGGCTGTGCTATTCTCAACGCGCGCCGGAGTGTACGTACTCCGGCCCACAACCCGCATGGCGGCAGACCTTGAGATCATCCCCCGGACACCGCTCCCGGCGAGGGCAGTAGGAGGGACGGGGCCAGGGGATGGTTTTCGCTGTGCGTGGTCAGTCGCAAATCCTGCTGCAGATGATCCCCCAGGCTGGGGCGTCTGCCGCAGCAGCAACGTCGCAAGCCGTCGCGGCCGCCTCTGCGGTCCGAAGGAAGCGACGTGCGGTCCGAGGTAGATTAGGCCCTCGCCCCGAGACGATCGCGAAGGAATCGCCTAGCGCGAGCCCTTCCAGTCTCACGCGGACCGTGAGGCAGACCCTGGCAGGTCTGCAGGAGGTGGCCACTTTGGCCCTCGTAAGCATGAAAGAGCTGTTGGAGGCAGGGGTGCACTTCGGGCACCAGACCCGACGGTGGAACCCCAAGATGAAGCGCTTCATCTACCATGAGCGCAACGGCATCTACATCGTCGACCTGCACCAGACGCTGCGACTGCTCGAGACGGCGTACAACTTCGTCCGTGACACCGCGGCCCAGGGCAAGCAGGTGCTCTTTGTCGGCACCAAGCGCCAGGCCGAGGATGCAGTCCGCCAGAGCGCAGAGCGCTGCGGCATGCCCTATGTCAACCGCCGCTGGCTCGGCGGAATGCTGACCAACTTCCGGACCATGGCCGACCGCGTCAAGTACATGGAAGAGCTGGAGACGGCTGAGAAGACCGGCGAGTGGACCCGCCTGACCAAGAAGGAGGGCCTGGTTCTCAAGCGCGAGCAGGAGAAGCTGGTCTACAACCTCGGCGGCATTCGCACTCTGAAGGGCGTTCCGGGCGCTGTCTACATCGTCGACCTGAAGCGTGAGCACCTGTCCGCGACGGAAGCCAACAAGCTCGGCGTGCCCGTGGTCTCCATCGTTGATACGAACTGCGACCCGGACATGGTCGATTACGTGGTCCCCGGCAACGATGACGCGATCCGCGCGATCCGTCTCATCACCGGCAAGATGGCGGACGCCGTGATCGAGGGCCAGCAGGAGTACCAGTCACGTCTGGCTGAGGCGGCCGCTCTGGCCGAAGCCGAGAAGGCACGTGCCGAGGAAGAGGCACAGGCCAAGGATGCCGAGGTCTGGACCGGCGCCGTCGAGGACCAGTTCATTGAGGACCAGTTCGAAGACGCCTTCGGCGAAGGCACCAGCAGCACCAGCACCAGCAGCAGCTAGCGAGGAGTCCCGAAGTCGCAGCGGCCGCTTCGGGACTCCGGACGGCCAGTGGCGAGAGCGGTGCAGCACCCGCGACGCAAGGGGCTCCAAGAGCCCTGCCTGAACTACGCACGATACCGGGGCGGCGCCGACCGTTAGGGCGTCGCCCCTTTCCGGGTCCACCCCTGGGAGGATGACATGGCCATTACGGCTGAAGACGTCAAGAAGTTGCGCGAGAAGACCGGAGCAGGCATGATGGACTGCAAGAAGGCCTTGCAGGAAGCCAACGGCAACATGGAAGAGGCCATCGCCAGCCTGCGCAAGCACGGCATCGCCGTCGCCACCAAGCGTGAGGGCAAGACCGCTCAGCAGGGAACCATCGCCACCTACATCCACGCCGGCGACCAGATCGGCGTTCTCGTCGAGCTCAACTGCGAGACCGACTTCGTCGCCCGCACCGACGACTTCAAGGCCTTCGCGCGCGAAGTCTGCATGCAGGTCGCCGCCCAGCAGCCCAAGTGGGTTGCACCGGAGGACGTCCCGGCGGACGCCGTCGAACGCGAGAAACAAATCCTGCGCGAGCAGGCGTTGAACGAGGGTAAGCCTGAGGCGATCGTCGAGCGAATGGTTGAGGGACGCGTCAAGAAGTTCTACGAGAACTACTGCCTGGTCAACCAGGCCTACATCCGCGACGACTCCAAGACGATCGGCGACCTGCTCAATGAGTTGCTCGCCAAGACCGGGGAACGCGTTCTTGTCCGCCGGTTCGTGCGCTATCAGGTCGGGGAGGAGTTGTAGGATGTCGGCACGGTCTACCCAGCGAGGCCCCTGGGAACTCGTCTTGCTCAAGCTCAGCGGCGAATCCCTGAAGGGACCGCAGCCCTACGGTATCCACCGGCCCACGGTCAGCGCCATCGCCAAGCAGATCATCGAGGCGACGACGCGGGGCATCCGGTTTGGTGTCATCGTGGGCGGCGGCAATATCTGGCGTGGCGGCGAGGCGGCTGCTGAGGGTATGGACCGTGCCACCGCAGACTACGCGGGAATGGTCGCAACGGTCATCAACGCCATCGCGCTCCAGGACGCCCTGGAGCGCAATGGCATCGAAACCCGCCTGCTGACGGCCATTGAGATGCGCGCCGTGGCGGAGCCCTTCATCCGGCGCCGGGCCATTCGGCACCTGGAGAAGGGGCGTGTGGTCATCTTCGCCGCCGGCAGCGGCAACCCGTTCTTCACTACAGATACGGCAGCCGTGCTGCGCGCCAGTGAGATCGGCGCCCAGGCGATCCTCAAGGCGACCAATGTGGACGGCGTCTACGACCGCGACCCGCGGAAGAACCCGGACGCAGTCTTCTACAAGGAATTGACGCACCACGAGGCCCTGACCGCCGGTCTGCGCGTGATGGACTCCACGGCCATTGCGCTGGCAATGGACAATGGACTGCCCATTGTGGTATTTAACGTAACGACGCCGGAGAACATCGTCCGCGCCGCCACGGGAGAGCCGGTGGGCACCCTGGTGCACACACCGGCGAAGCCGGAAGGCCAGTAGGCGGGCGGCGGGCCCTGCAATCCGTGTTGTGTCGATGTTCCCACCCCATGCATCGAAGGAGGGAGCACCATGCCGACGGAAGACATCATCGCCGAAGCCAAGCAGCGCATGAAGCGAGCGGCGGAGAAGCTCGAGCACGAGTTCACAACCATCCGTACCGGCCGCGCTTCAGCAACCATTCTGGACCGTCTCAAGGTGTCCTACTACGGCAGTGAGATGCCGATCAACCAGTTGGCCACCGTGTCGATCCCTGAGGCACGGCTGATCGTCATCACTCCCTGGGACAAGGGGTCGCTGCGGGCCATTGAGAAGGCGATTCTCACCTCGGACCTGAACCTGACCCCCGCCAGCGACGGCAACGTCGTACGCCTGGAGATCCCGGCTCTCACCGAGGAGCGCCGCAAGGAGCTCGCCAGACTCGTGAGCCAGAAGGCGGAGGACGGCCGGGTTGCGGTCCGGAACGTCCGCCGCGACGCCAACGCCCACATCGAGAAGCTGGAGAAATCCTCCGACGTGTCCGAAGACGACGTCGAGCACGCCAAGAAGGAAGTCCAGGACGCGACGAACGCCATGATCAAGGAGATCGACCGCGCCGCGGAGAAGAAGACGGCGGAGGTCATGGAAGTTTGAGCCCTGAGCCCCCCGACGTAACCGCCTGGCCTCTGGAAGCTGCCCGGCAGGTTCTGACAGAGGCAGGCTGGCAAGTGCAGGTGACTGTCGCCGGCCATCCCCGGGGCAAGACCGGGCTCGGAACTCAGCGAGTGGTCCGGCAGGGCCTCCTGCGCGAGAAACTGGTGGAGCTGGTGGTTGTGTTCGCCCGGTATGAGCAGCCTGCCTGACCAGGGCGGACGGCCGGTTCGGCTCAAACCAGACAAGAGGAGACGACCCTAAGCGTCGGCAGACTGGATGCCTTACCCTCGTCTGCCGGCGCTTATCTGTATGCGGCGAGCCTTCGTCAGAGGCTGTGTTGCGGTGTCTGACGAGAGCGCCGGCAAACTGATTCCCCGGCTGGGAGTGCGAGCGGAACTGCGGTCGAGTTGTCGTACTCGTTCCCAGCCCCTGAGAGTAGACGGTGAGGGACCTTGGCTGATCTGATGGCGTGGAGAGAGCCACTCGTCGGACACGTGCTGCCGAAGCACATTGCGGTGATCATGGACGGAAACGGGCGCTGGGCCCACCAGCGCGGTCTGCCGCGAATCCAGGGGCACTTCCAGGGGCGGAAGGCTGCGAAACGGTGCGTTCAGGCTTGCGTGGACCTGGGGATTGAGGCGCTGTCGATGTACGCCTTCAGCGCCGAGAACTGGCGACGCCCCGAAGACGAAGTGCGGGGTATCCTGGACCTGCTCGAGGCGGCCATCCGCGAGGAGACGCCGGAGCTTCATGACGTCGAGGTTCGGCTGACGGCCTCGGGACGTCTGCACGAGCTTCCCGAGAGCCTGCAGCAGACCATCGCGCAGAGCCGGGAGGAGACCAAGCACCACAAGGGCCTCACCCTCAACCTGCTGATCAACTACGGCGGGCGGACCGAGATCGTCGACGCGGCCAAGATGGTGGCCCGCAAGGCCATGGCAGGCGAGCTCGACCTGGACAAGCTGGAGGAGAAGGGCTTCTCCGCGCTGATGTACTCGCCGGAGTTGCCCGATCCGGACCTGGTGATCCGTCCCGGCGGCGAGCTGCGGATCAGCAACTTCCTGCTCTGGGAGCTTGCCTACAGCGAGATCGTCCTGATGCCGGTGCTGTGGCCGGACTTCAATGAGCACCACCTGGTGGAGGCCATCCTGGAGTACAGCCACCGGCAGCGCCGGTTCGGCGGTCTGGCTTCGGATGACGCCCGGCACCTGGTTATGCCCGAGTAGAGGCGGACGGCCGCTGCGCCCCCGGGGCACTACAAGAGAAGGTATCTGGCTCGCGATTCCCAGGAGGTCGTGCCATGGTGCCGGAGCCGAACTTCGACCGCGTGCTGGCTGCGCTGCGACGCGAAGAGCCCGACCGGGTTCCCGTGTGCGAATTCCTGGTCGATCCGCCGGTGAAGGAAGCCTTTCTGGGCCGGCATGTGGGCAACTCGCTGGTCCGCGCCGACGAGTATGACGTGGCGGCGGATGTGCAGTTCTGGTACCAGGCCGGCTTCGACTTCATGCATCTGGCGCCCAACTATCTGGGCCTGTTCACGGGTGGCTGGAACGTCGCCGAGAGCGAGTACAGCGTCTACGATGACAAGCCGGTGCAGAAGGCCTGGATGGAGGAGCACCAAGGCGTCCTCCGCAGCCGCGAGGACCTCGAGAGCTACCCCTGGCCCGAGGCCGAAGACGTGGACCTCAGCGATATCCTCCAGGCGGCCGAACTGCTCCCCGAGGGGATGATGCTCACCAGTGGGACCTGGGGCATCTTCGAGACCACCCGGGCGCTGATGGGCTTCGAGGGCCTCGTGTATGCGCTCTACGACCAGCCGGGACTGGTGGAGGCGGTGCTGGACCGGATGGGGCATTTCCTCTTTGGGGTGTTCCAGCGGGTGCTGGAGCTGCCTCGAGTCGGCGCGGTCTGGTTCGCCGACGACCTCTCCAGCACGGACACCTACTTCGTCAACCCCCAGTGGTACCGTCAACACCTCTTCCCCTGGATGCGCAAGTATGGCGAGGCGGCCGCCGCCCATGGCCTGCCGCTGATCTACCACTGCGACGGGCGGATGTGGGAGGTCCTGCCGGACGTCGTCGACTGCGGGTTCGCCGCGATCCAGCCGGTGGAGCCCAAGGCGATGGACATCGTCGAGGTGAAGCGCCAGTATGGCAAGCACCTGTGCCTGATCGGCAACATCAATCTTGGCGGCAGTCTGGTGCGCGGGACTCCGCAGGAGGTTGAAGCGGAGGTTCGGCAGAGGATCCGGGAGCTTGCCCCCGGCGGCGGCTACATGGTGGGCAGCAGCAACTCCATCACCAACTACGTGCCGCTGGACAACTTCCGAGCGATGGTCGAGGCGACCTTCAAGTGGGGCCGGTACCCGATCCAGGCCTGAAACGGTCAGCTCTCCTCATGATCGCCCTCCACGAGCCTGCCTCGACGGATCGCGTCACGGCCAAAGCGGCTGCGGAGAGCGTCCACGGCCTCATCCAGGGCGGAGTGGACGGCGCCGCCCTCCTCGAAGAGGGACGGCTGCACTTCCTCGCCGAAGCCTGAGAGCCCGACGCCGAGGAGCCGCACCTTGCGACCCGTCAGCGGCGCCTCACCCAGCAGTCGCAGGACCACTTGGTAGAGAGTCGCGTCGGCATCGGTGGGACGAGGCAAGGTCTGGCGACGGGTGATCGTCTCGAAGCTCTCGAAACGCAGCTTTAGCTGAATGGTTCGGCCCCGCAGACCGCCTCGACGCACTCTTCGCCCCACATCCTCGGCCAGACGCAACAGCGTGGCCTCCATCAGAGCACGGTCGGCGATGTCCTGGGCGAAGGTGGTCTCGGCGCTGACAGACTTGGCCTCGCGCTCGGTCTCGACCGGACGGTCATCTTGTCCCAGGGCCAGCGAGTGCAGGTGTGGGCCGAGGTTGCCAAACTGGCGCTGCAGGTGGTCCTCAGGGAAGCGGGCTAACTGGCCGATGGTGCGCAGGCCCAGATCGTGAAGACGCCGCTCGGTGGCCTTGCCCACACCCCACAGGCGGGAGATTGGCAGCGGGGCCAGGAAGGCGGCCTCCTGACCGGCAGGCACCACCACAAAGCCGTCCGGTTTGCGCAGGTCCGAGGCAATCTTGGCCACGAACTTGTTGGAGGCGACTCCAACGGAGGCGGGGAGGTCGAGCTCAGTGCGGATCCGGGCCTTGATCTCGCGGCCGATGTGCTCAGCCTCACCGAAGAGGCGCCGGGAGCCGGTGACATCCAGGAAGGCCTCGTCGACGGAGATCTGCTCCAGCAGTGGGGTATAATGGCGTAAGATGGCCATGACCTGCCGGGAGACCTCCTGGTAGCGCGCCATGCGAACCGGCAGGAAGACAGCCTGCGGGCAGAGACGTCCGGCCTGAGATGAAGGCATCGCCGAGCGGACACCGAAGACCCGGGCCTCGTAGGAAGCCGCCGAGACGACCCCACGGGCAGCCGGCGGCGCACCCACGATGACGGGTCGTCCGCGCAACTGCGGGTCGTCGCGTTGCTCGACCGAGGCGTAGAAGGCATCCATGTCGACGTGGAGGATGTCGCGAGGCATGGTCTGGGAGGACTTCGTCACAGGGCGGGCTTAGTCCTGTCTGCTTGATGCGGGCTGGTGACCGGCAGCTCCCGCGTCGCCTTGACAGGTCGCCTGCGGGCAGTTGACAATGTGGTCGGGGAATTGCAGGGGCGAGGAGTAGAACCGTGGCCTTCGTGCCGCAGGCACGGGCAATCGGCTGGCAGGGGCCCTGTCCCCGGCACTTCAGGAGGTTCGTGAAGCATGAAGGCATACCGTACCTACACCGTGACTCCGAAGCTTCCAGAGAGCCTGGAAGACCTGCGCAGGATTGCCTACAACCTCTGGTGGTGCTGGAATCCTGATGCGATAGAGCTGCTGCGACGCGTGGATCGCGACCTGTGGGAGGAGTGCGCCCACAACCCGGTTGCCGTATTCGGACGGGTGAGGCAGGAGCGCTGGGAGCATCTGGCAGCGGATGAGGGCTTCCGCCAGCACCTGGAGCGCGTCGCAAGCGCCTTCCGCGAGTACATCGACTCGAAGACTACCTGGTTCGCCCGGACCTACCCGGAGGCAGCGAAGCGGAAGATCGCCTATTTCAGCTTCGAGTACGGCCTGACCGAGGGCCTGCCGATCTACGCCGGCGGACTAGGTGTCCTGGCAGGCGATCACCTCAAGGCCGCCAGTGACATGGGCGTTCCGCTGGTGGGCATCGGCCTGCTGTATCAGGTCGGGTACTTCCGCCAGTACCTCAACGCAGACGGCTGGCAGCAAGAGTCCTATGCAGAGAATGACTTCCACATGCTGCCCGTCGAGCCGGTGATGGACGACGACGGCTCCCAGCTTTGCATCCATATTCCGGTCGACGACCACTCTCTGACGGCCCTCGTGTGGCGGGTGAATGTGGGGCGCATCCCGCTATACCTGATGGACACCAACACCCCGGAGAACAGTCCGGAGGACCGCCAGATCACGTACCAGTTGTACGCCGCGGACATGGTCATGCGCATCCGCCAGGAGATTCTGCTGGGCATCGGCGGCATTCAGGTTCTGGACGCCCTGGGCGTAGCGGCCGAGGCCTTCCATATGAACGAGGGGCACGCGGCCTTCATGGCGATCGAGCGCGTTCGTCGCGCCATGAGCAAGCACAAGCTGACTTTCCCCGACGCCGTCGAGGCAACTCGCATCGCGAACGTATTCACGACTCACACCCCGGTACCGGCCGGGCATGACCGCTTCCCGCCATCGCTGGTCGACCGCTACTTTCGCCACTACTACCCGCAGCTCGGGTTCACCCTCGATCAGTTCCTGGCCCTGGGGCGCGAGAATCAGGCCAATCCGAACGAGGAGTTCTGCATGACGGCGCTGGCGCTGCGGCTGTCGGCGTGGCGCAACGGCGTCAGCAAGCTGCACGGGGAAGTCTCCCGGCGCATGTGGAAGGGAATGTGGACGCAGGTCCCCGAGGAGGAGCTCCCGATCGGTTCGGTGACCAACGGCGTGCACACCGGCACCTGGATCTCGAACGACCTGGCGGTGCTGTACGACCGCTACCTCGGTGCTGAGTGGCGGACCGAGCCGGGCGACCAGACGATCTGGCACCGTGTGGCCGGCATACCGGAAGCCGAGCTGTGGCGCACACACGAGCGACGTCGCGAGCGGCTCGTCGCCGTTGCCCGGCAGAGAATGCGGGACCAACTGCTGCATCGCGGAGCCGGACCGGCGGACCTGGCCCAGGCGGACGAGATTCTGAATCCGGATGTCCTGACGATCGGCTTTGGACGACGCTTCGCCACCTACAAGCGGGCGAATCTGATCCTGCGCAACCCGGACCGGCTCAAGGCCCTGCTCAACGACCGCGACCGGCCGGTGCAGATCCTCTACGCCGGGAAGGCGCATCCCAACGACCGGCCCGGCAAGGACCTGATCCGGGAGATCGTGCACTTCGCCGCGGATCCGGCAGTGCGCAGTCACGTGGCCTTCCTCGAGAACTACGACATGAGCCTCGCCCGCTACATGGTGCAGGGAGTGGACGTGTGGCTCAACACTCCGCGCAGGCCCCTGGAGGCCAGCGGCACCAGTGGAATGAAGGCGACGGCGAATGGCGGCCTGAACTGCAGCGTCCTCGACGGCTGGTGGGTTGAGGGCTATGCGCCCGAGACCGGCTGGGCGATCGGCCACGGTGAGGAGTACGCTGACGAAGAGCAGCAGAACGACATCGAGGCCAATGCACTCTATACGCTGCTCGAGCAGGAAATCATCCCGCTGTTCTACGAACGCGGTCGTGACGGCATTCCTCACGACTGGGTGCGCCGGATGAAGTCGGCCATGGGGGCGATCTGCCCGGAATTCAACTCGAACCGCATGGTGGGCGAGTACGTGGACCGCTTCTATCTCCCCGGCCTGCGAAGGGGCGCTGAGCTGGCCGCCAATGACTACCAGCGGGCCAGGCAGCTTGCCCAGTGGGTGCAGCGAGTCAAGCAGAACTGGGCACAGGTGCGCTTCGTCGAGATCACCGACGACGCTCCCGAGGTTGCGCAGTACGGGGACCGCGTCACAGTCCGAGCCAAGGCCTTCCTGGGCGCACTCCAACCCAGCGACATCCTGGCGCAGCTTGAGTTCAGCAACGTCGACTCGGGTGCGAACCTGGTGGCCCCGGAGACGCGGCGGATGGAGTACGTCGGCCCCTCCTCGGACAACACACACCTGTTCCTGGGGACTGTCGTGTGCGAGGGGACGGGTCGCTGGGGTTATGAGGTGCGGCTGATACCCTCTCACCGGGACCTCCCCGACCCCTTCGACATGAACTGCATTCTGTGGGCCTAGAGATGACGGGGGCCAGGTCGCGAAGACCTGGCCCCTTTGCTTTTGCGGTGTGTTGCGCGACCGGTGGACCGGCTCTCAGCACAGGTTCAGCGGCACCTTCATCAGGTACACGCTCCGGGCGTCCTCCCAGGCGAAGTGCAGCAATCCCCGCTGCTCGTCGAGATACCCGTCGGGGTAGTTGAGGCTCACCCGTGGGTTGTCATCCCAGACCAGGTCCAGCTTCGCCGACCAGGTGCGCAGGTCGTCCTCACTCACCCACAGCGAGAGTGGATTGCGGCGACCGGGAACGTCCCCTTCATAGGGCACCGGGTTGTGGATCAGGAAGAGGCGGCCGTCCGTCGCCCGCAGCAGATTCACCTTCGCCGCCGGGTTCGGGATGGCCGACTGTTGCGCCTCCGACCAGGTCTCGCCTCCATCGGTCGATTCGCTTTGCCACAGCCAGCCGTCGCGCTGAGAGCGGATCAGCATCACCAGACGGCCGCCGGAGACCTCCACCACCCGCGGCTCAATCAGCCAGCCATGCTTGCCTCCACGCACGTACCCTCGCAGGCGGAAGGTCTCTCCCCCATCGTCGGAGAGCATCACGCCCACGCAGTAGCGGTGGTTCCGGTCGGCCCACTGGTTGCCCGCGTTCTGCAGTAGTCCGGAGTCGGCGCCATAGGGCATTTCAACCTGCATCAGCGCCCGGTTGCCGACTCTTCCAGCCACCGGAGCACGCCCGCAGGAGGGCTCGGCCCACTCCTCGCCAATCAGCTCCGGCCAACTCACCGGGATCACCCAGCGCCCGGAGGAATGCAGGATCCCGCGGTTCGCCCAGACGTTGTGGATGCCGCCGGGAATCGAGTGGGGGCCGCTCCAGGTCAGGCCGCCGTCGCGACTGACAGCCCGGTAGCTGTGGTTGTGGCACATCCAGGCGTAGTTACCGTAGGTCTGCACGAAGGCGTGGACCTCGTCGCCTCCCGGAACGAAGAGCTCAGAGGTGAACAGCCCACGTGTGGGATGGCGGAACTCCCCGAGGCTGCGCCAGGTTGCGCCGCCGTCATCGCTGCGCTGGATCATCGTGTAGTTGCCGACGTGGGGCTCCGTGAAGCCGCCGACGGTCCAGGTGCACAGCAGGGAATCGCCGCCCAGGGGACGCAGAAGCGCCTCCCGGGTCCAGCAGCGCAGGCCGGTCTCGGCCCAGGGATAGCCCTTGGGGCCAGGCCAGATCTCGGTGTTCTTCACGCCCGGATGGACGTGTCGCGTCGGTTCGGACATCAGAGGACTCGCCTCACTCTTTGGCGGTATCCCTGCCGACTACCCGTTGGGCAGAAGGCATAGCTGCGGCAGTTGCACGGTGAACTCGACCTTCTCCTTCTCCTTGCCGAAGTAGCCGCCCCAGCCCACACTCACCCGGACGATGCGGTCCAGGTCGAGCTGCCCGGTAGTGTCCTTCGACCAGCCCGCGAGGCGTAACTGGCTGAAGGCCACCACGGCCCCGCGATCACCTGCCATGCTCAGCGGTCGCCCGCAGTCGGCGAGGTACTGGCCGCCGTCGGAGTCCTCGAGGATCACCAGCAGGTTCGAGGGCGTCGTCTGGCCCGCAGGCACCGAGGTGCGGACATAGAGTCCGGTCCCGGCGCTCAGGTCGATCGGCTTCGGGTACAGGAAGTTCATGAACAGGAAGGTGTCGACGTCGGACTTCGTCAGAGTGCCGACCGATCGCCAGCCGCCGTCGGGCGCCTTGGTGACCTCGGCGGAGACGAACTCACCCCGTCCGGCCGTGGGCTCAACGGTCGGGATACTGCGCAGGCTGAGCTCGAACCCGGCGGTCGAATCGAGCTTCTTGCGCTCGGGAGTTCGCGCCGAGGGGAAGCGCAGGATCGCACCTCCGTAGGGCTCCAGCGAGAGCTTCGCGGTGCCACTCGTGAGCCGGGTGCTTTCGCCCGTGGCCGGGTTCCACAGCTTCCCGGCGCCAGTGCCGGTCACCGTGACGTCGCCCTCGAAGGGTGCGCCGCTGTCGTTGATGACGAAGTAGACCTCGTTGCCGTCGATGGAGCGATGCGTGGCACGGATCGGCGACTGCCCACCGGCGGCCGCGACCTCGGGCTCCAGCACCGCGTTTAGGACCGTCGTCAGCAGGGCTCGTGTACCTGCCGGAAGGTAGATGCCAACGCCACCGGCGGCGTTGCTGCGACTGCGGGGGACGAAGGCCTCGGCTGCGCTCTTCGCCTCGCCGAAGATCTCTCGTCCGAGAGCCTGCACACGCGCCGAGGGGAACTCGGTGTCGCTGTTGGCCGGTAGCGCATCGAGGGCGACGACAACTCCGCCGGTGCGCCAGAAGTCGGCCAGCTTCTCCCAGACCGCTGCGGGGAGTGTGTCCACAGCGGGCAGCACCACGACACGCCAGCGCAGCTTGCCATGGCTCAGTGCGCCGGCGTCGACCTTGGACTCGCCGAGCGCCTGGCTGTCGACGTAGGTGAAGTCGCGGCAGGAGCCATAGAGGCTATCGCCGGCTCCCCGGTAGGCCGACTCGATGAGGCGCGCCTCGGGCGAGTCCGTTGAGCCACGTCGGGCCGGGAGGAACTTGGCCCAGACACTCTCCACGGGATACACGAGGGCGATGTCGGCGACCTGGTGCCCGCCCCAGAGAGCGGTGCTGCAGCGACCGACCCAGGTGTTCAGGCGGCGCAGCTGGTCGGGCTCGAGGCCATTGAAGGTGTAGTAGCTGGTGATCGTGTTGATCCCGTTGAGTAGCAGGCGATTGCAGGTCCCGCGAATCTCCTCTTCGGTGACCACGCGAACCGGCCGAGTGTCACCTGCCGGCCGATAGCGCTGGGAGTGGTCGGAGGTCTCGCACATGGTCGGGCCGACCTCACGCAACTCGGCGGCGCTACTCAGGAGTCGGGCGACGAACCAGGGCACCTCGGCGGGGATTGAGGTGAGGCAGTCGATGCTCGGAGCATCCAGCCGCCGTATGCAGCGGAAGAAGTCGCCGTAGTAGCAGACGTGCGAGAGCAGGGATTCCTCGATCAGCAGGTGGCCGCCGGAGGGCACCTTGAGCTTGCGGCACGCCTCCTGGATCTGGCCGAAGAAGTTCTCAGACACCAGTTCACCGATGGTCTGCCAGAAGTCGCACCGGGCCCTCTGACCGGCCGAACCGGCGTCGGCAATAAGCGCCGGTAGGACCGGCTCCAGGGCATACCCGCGACGCTTCTGGAACTCTGCCGGGAGCTGCGGCGCCCAGGGCAAGGGCCGCCAGTTGCTGGGGCGCATGAAGCTGCTCATCAGCGAGGGCTCGTCGGTGAAGGTGGCCTCGAAGTACTTGCCGAGGTCGGGGCCGAGGGTCTTGGCGTAGCCGCCGTAGGTGAGTTCGATGAAGCGCTGGGTCGGCTCGGGCATGAGCAGGTTGATGTAGTGGTACTTCTGCGCCAGGCTCAGGGCCGCGTGGGTGTTCTCATAGAGCGGTCCCTCGCAGAAGACCATCACGTGCCACTTGCCCGCGGGAAGCTCGGCGGTCAGCTTTCCGTCGCGGACCGAGGCGGACAGGTCTCGCGGCTGCTTGAGGTCGACACCGGCCGCCGTGACTGGATAGGCCGCTGCGGAGTGGATCGTGCCCGGCGGCACCTCGAGGCTGATTGGTCCGCCGTCGCTCAGGGCATCGGCAACCAGCAGACCTCTGGCTTCCCACTCGGGATGGCCCTGCAAGGTGAGGCTGCCGGCGGCTCCGGAGGGATAGCCCTTCTCGTCATAGAGCCACAGGGCCATGCCGGAGTCCTTGGCCATCGTCACTCCCTCGCGGAAGCGCTGCCACTCAGCGTCGTCCTGGAGGTACTTGTCGGAGAAGGGGTAGTTGGTGACCATGCCGCCAAACTCCAGGGACAGCAGCTGGCGCAGGTTGCTCTTCTGAGCATCCTGGGCCATGCCTCCGAAGCCATGTTGGATGCGCAGGATGCGACAGGCTGCGGGCGGATTGGCGAACCGCTCCTCGAAGGGCTGGTCGGGCTTGCCATAGCTTCCGGCAGAGAGGGCCATGTCCGAAGGGATGAGCGTGAGCATGGGACCGTCGATTCCTCCCGGGCCGCCGCCGTCGTAGACGCGGACGGCCAAGACATTGTCCGCGCCGGGCTTCACCAGTCCGGCCGGGACCTTGTAGCTGCGCCACGTGCCAACCTTCTCGGCAGCGCCGACCAACTGGCCGTTGAGGAAACTGCGGTCCCCGTCATCCACGTTGCCCAGTTCCAGCAGAAGCTCCTTGCCTTCCCAGGCGGCGGGCACCGTGAAGTGCAGCCGGTACCAGGCTGCGCCGTCGTAGTCGGTCCAGGGCAGGTTGCCCTTGGGCTTCGGCGGCTGACCGGGACGCGGATCGGTCACTCCCTGCGGCTCCCAGCTTCCGGGCACTCGCAAGGTGCGCCAGTCGGAGTCCTTGTAGTCAACGCGCTGCCAGCCTTCCTTCTCCCCCACCTCCGCGGGGTCGGTCGAGAACAGCCAGGAGCCGTTCAGGTTGCCGTAGCCCGAACTGAGAGTGCGTGGAGCGGCCTGGCAGCCCCAGACGGGAATCAGCAGGGACACGATGACGGCCAGGCACAGTTGGCGGTGCCTTGGATACATGGGCAAGCTCTCCCTTCGCTTCAGCCTTTGCAGACGGTCTCGACAAGTGCCTTGCCGGCCGCAGCAGCGAGTGCGGTCTTGTAGGAGCGATTGAGGCGGGTCACCGGGATCAGGTCAAAGATCTTCATGCCCAGATGCTGGAAGTAGCGCTCCAGCGCCTGCTGACAGGTGACGGTTCCGCCACCTCCACCACCGGCACAGGCGATTCCGATTGCGTAGCGACCCACAAGAGGCTTCTCACCCGGCGCGGGATTCTCACAGCGCCGCAGGCGGTCGAGGAAGTTCTTGGCAACCTCGGAGGCCTCGCCGTAGTACACCGGCGTGCTGAAGATCAGCGCATCGGCACCGCGCAGCTTCTCGCGCAGCGCCTGGAAGTCGTCCTCGATGATGCAGCGGCCCTCACTGCGGCAGACTCCCCAGCCGTTGTCGCATTGCCGACAGGCCTTCAGCTTCAGCGTCTTCATGTGCACCAGCTCAATCTCAGCTCCCGCCTCGCGGGCACCATCAAGCGCAGAGATGAGCATGGTGGCCGTGAGGCCATCCTGATTCGGGCTCGCGTTCAGACCAATCACACGCATTGCAGCAGCACCTCCCAAAGTGGTTCCTTGCTTGCAGGCATCCGTCGGTACAACGGCACCTCACCCTAAGCGCACTGCTGAGGCCCTGATACCGCTTGGGGTCTCCGTGCACTGTAAGGACGTGGACTGAGCCGTATGGGTTTCTATCGCCCAGCCTTGTCGATTCCCAGAAAGCAGCCGTTCCCGCCGGTGCCCATCCACAGTCGCGAGGGGTCCGTAGGGTCAACCCGCAGGCAACTGACGTTGGTCGAGGACAGGCCCTCGTTCTCGGGCTGCCAGGTCTTGCCGCCGTCCGTGGACCTGAAGACCCCCGGCGCGCGGCAATCGTCATGATAAGGGTGGTCGGTGGTGCCCACGTAGATCACGTCGCTGTTGGCCGGACTGACCGCGACGCAGTTGGTGAAGTGGAAGTCGAAGACCCTCCTCCAGGTGCGGCCGCCGTCGACGCTCTTGAACAGCCCGCCGGGGAGCGTTCGGTTCGGCGTCACGGAGCGGTCGAGACCCTCCCGCTGGCACAGATAGAGCGTGTCGAAGGTCTTCGGATCGGCGCAGAGCTGCTTCAGGTCGCCGAAGAACGGCCCGGGAGCAGCGCCGTCGACAAGCTGTGAGGGCACGGCCGACCAGGTCGCGCCGCCATCGCGAGTCTCGTAGAGTCCGCTCCCTGCCGAGGGTCTTCCGGGCAGCGCGCAGCACAGATGCAGTGGGTTCGCCGGGTCCATTAGCAGGCCTGCGGGTCGCTTGCCTGCCTCCTCCGGAAGGCCCTGCATCACCGGCTTCCAGGTCTGCCCGTCATCCGCGCCGGTGTAGATGCCGTTGCCCTCGCTGAGGACATAGAGGCGGCGACTGTCCGCCGGGCTGGTCGCATCGACGAGCAGGCAACTGGTGCGTCCGTTGGGCAGGCCCGTCTCCGGGGTGCCGACCCGAGTCCAGGTCAGGCCGCCGTCGAGACTGCGGCAGACCTCACCGTTGTTGGCGCCCCAGTCGCCGTTGCAGGACCACAGCTTGTTGCGGACGGTCGGGTCGAGGGTCACGCTGAAACAGGTGCCCGTGAACTTCATCCCCTGCGTGCCCTTGCGGAAACTGCGGCCGTTGTCGTCGCTGACCAGCAGGCCGATGTCCATGTAGCCGAAGTACACGCGACCGGGGACTAGCGGGTCCGGTGTGATATCGCGGGCGCAGGTGACCTCGACACCGTTGGTGGAGAACCGGGCCGGTGCGTCGCCCTCAGCGGCCATCATGCGGCAGTAGCGCTGGCTCCAGCCCTTCGCGCCATTGTCGGTGAGGAAGACTTGACCGGAGGTGCCGAAGATCACGCGCTCGGGCCTGGTGGGGCACAGAGACAGGCACTCGACGGCCGGCCCCCACTGGGTGATCCAGCCATAGTCCATTGTGGCGCGGTCCCCGGCCTGCCGCCAGGTGCGGCCGCCGTCGGTGGTCTTCGAGACACCGGCGCTGACCCAGGCGACATCGCCCACATAGACGGTGTCCGGATCGCGAGGGTCGACCGCGATCTCCTTGTAGTTCGAGGTCATCTGCATGGGCTGGCCGGTCTTGCCCACTCGCATCGCCAGGCCCTGACTGCGCGAGGTCCAGGTCCGGCCATAGTCCTCGGAGCGGAAGACGCCGCCGTTCCAGGTCTGGGTGTCGCGAGCGGTCGTGCGCAAGGTCGCGTAGACAATCTGCGACGCCGAGGGTGCGAAGGCGACCTCGCGAACATCGCCATGGAGCAGGCCCGACTGCGAGAGGGTCCAGGTGTCGCCCTTATCGTCGGAGCGGTAGAGGCCCTTACTGGTCGCCGCAAGGACTACCTTGCCGTCAGGAGAGACTTCGAGATCGCTGACAATGGCCTGCGGGTCGAGGGCACCGGCTGGAGTGACCAGGCTCCAGGTCTCGCCGGTGTCCTCGCTGCGGTAGATCTGGCCCTTGCCGTCGCGTCCCTCACGGGGTCGGCCGATCCCTGCGTAGACCACGTTTGGCCGCGTCGGGTCAAAGCACACGGCGCCAAGCGGGCCGCCATAGCTGTACCGTTGAGGCGCCGGAAGGCCCTGAGTCTTGCGCACCCAGTGCAGGCCCTGATCGGTGGACTTGAACAGGCCGCCCGGCGAGCCGAGGAGCAGGATGCGACTGTCCTGCGGATGGACGGCGATGCTCTCGACGTAGTAGTCGGTGAGGCCGTCGTTGTGGATGGTCCAGGACCGGCCTGCATCGCGGGAGAGGTAGAAGCCGCCCACGTCGCAGCCCAGGTAGATCGTGTCGGGGTCGCGCGGGTCGAAGCAGATCGACTGGATCCAGCCGCCTCCGCCGGGGCCGAGGTTGGTCCAGGTGAGATCGGCCGCACAGCCCAGAGTCGGCAGCGCGAGCAGGACGCACAACAGACTGACCGGCAAGGCTCGGTTCATTGCGCCCTGGCCCTCCTGGAGGACTGCGCGGTTCGTCGAGACGGGTTGCGGGGAGGTTCTTCCTGTCCCGGCACCTGAATCCCTGCCTCGGCTGGCGTCCACCCACTTTCTGATGAGGGGCCGGGTCGGGCCTGGGGATGGGCGCCCAGGGCCTTGACCTCACCCCCGTCTCGCTGTCGCTCGACTCCCCCTTGTATGATGCGCAAGGGCGTGGGAGGATGGGTCATTCCCCACGGTGTGTGGGGGAGCCCGTCTGCCCCCCTGGCCAGGGGGGCAGACGGCG
>JBDKVB010000153.1 GCA_039679385.1 Armatimonadia bacterium
CCACACTCCAGGTTGTCCCGACGTCGCTGGCAGGCACAGACCGCGTTTCTTGAGAAGTGCGAGCAGACCTCCTCGGTAACCTGGTTACGCGTGCCGCCAATGCTGTGCGTTAAAACCGATGCTCCTGTCGCCCGGGGGGTACTCCTTGACTCGGGCAGACCCCTGTTATTATAATGCCTCGTTGGGGCCGGTACGGGTCCCGAACTAGACGTGCGATAACTTGTAAGGAGGACCAGCAAGGCTGGCCAGCATATGCCCGTTGAGATCGGCGAAATATACGAGGGAACGGTTGTCAAGCTGCTCAAGTACGGAGCGATCGTGCGGCTCCCGGATGGCACCAGTGGACTGGTACACATCTCGGAGATTGCCGACGCCTTTGTGCACGATGTTGCGGACTATGTTCAGGAAGGCGAGAGCCTTAGGGTGAAGGTGACGGGCGAAAAGGAGGGCGGACGCCTGGAGATGTCTGCAAAGCAGGCGGAGCCGCTGTCGCCCCGCGAAGGCACGCCTTCTGCAGCCGCCGCAAACCGTCCCCGCCCGCGACCGGTGCCCCAAGAGTTCGAAGAGCGACTGGGTGACTTCATCCGCAGCAGCAATCAGCGCCTTAACGAGCTTCAGCGCTCCCGCAATGTACGGCGGCGTGGCGGACGTAAGTAGGTCGACTGGATCCGTCAGGCTCCCGGCGGTCTGTGTGAACTGAGGGCGGGGCGTGGTTGCCCGGGAGTCTGGGCACGGGCGTGGCGCCCTATTGTGTCACCTGTGGAGAGTGTCCGTCCACACGAATACTGTCGTTCCGGGCATGCAGACAGCTTCGATCCCCAGAGAGCTGGAGGCGGGCTTCCTCTTCCCTCTTCACGGACCGTCAGGTTCTGTGTGCCTGGCTTGCCAGGAGGACCCCGATAGATGCCTGATGACGCCAATGCCCCTGAGGACCCTAGGGCGATGCGCAAGGAACTGGAGCGCTACCGTCTTGTCGTCGGCGAACTCCAGGGGAAGATCAAAGAGCTCGAGGAAGAACTGAGCACCGCCGCCACCATGGCAGAGATGCCCATGGTGGTCGTTACGCGACCTGAGTTGCGCAAGACCCTCTCGCGACTCATCAACAAGGTCGCAATGATCGTGCAGGCCGAAAAAGTCATGATCATGCTCTACCAGGCCGAGGCCGGGGAGCTGGTCGTGTTGCCGCCTGCCATGGGCGTCACCGAGGAGCAGGCTACCGAGCTGCACGTCACCCCGGAGCAGGGAGTGAGTGGGCTCGTATATCGGACCGGTGAGTCGGCGATCTACAATGATGCCCTGAACGACCCCCGTACCCTCGACTCCGAAGTCTCCCTGCTGCGCATCCGCAACGGTATCGTCGTGCCCTTGACGATCAAGCAGCGCGATGAGGAGGAGCGCATCATCGATGAGCGCATCATCGGTGTCTTGCACGTCCTCAACAAGCGCTATGAGCAGCAGTTCAACGAGGACGACGTTCGCCTGCTCGAGATGCTTGCCGACCAGGCGGCGGCCGTCATCTCCAACGCTCAGCTCTACATCGAGCTGACCGAGGAGAAGCAGCAACTCGAAGACACCTTCGAGAGCATCCACGCCGGCATGATCGTGGTCACCACGAAGGGCCGCATCCGCCTCATCAACCCGGCTGCTTGCGCCATGCTCCACCTCCCCGCCAACGACTATCAGGGCAAGCTGCTCTCTGACGTCGTCAACAACGAGTCCGTCCTCGGGATGCTCAGCAACCTCGACCAGGCTCAGCGGGGCGAGTCCAAAGAGATCGGCGTCGAGGAAGACAAGCGCATCTACAAGGCCGAAGCCACCGCGATTGCCGGCGACAACGGTGAGGTCCAGAGCATTGTCGCGATCTTCAACGACATCACGGAACTGCGCCAGGTCGAACGGATGAAGACCGCCTTCGTCTCAACGGTCTCCCACGAGCTGCGCACGCCACTGACCTCCATCAAGGGCTTCGTCGCGACCCTGCTGGACGACAAAGACGGGACGCTCTACGACGAAGAGACCCGCTACGAGTTCTACACAATCATTGACCAGGAGTGCGACCGTCTCACCCGCCTGATCAGTGACTTGCTCAACGTGTCGCGCATTGAGTCCGGTCGCGCGCTGGACATGCAGATCAGCGAGGTCAACATCAACGAGTTGGCTTCCCGTGTGCTCGGACAGCAGCAGTCCTACACCGATCGGCACCAGTTGGTGTGCGAGGTCCCGGCTGACATGCCGCCCATCGAGGCTGACGCAGACAAGATTCAGCAGATCCTCGACAACTTGGTCGGCAACGCCATTAAGTACTCGCCCAACGGTGGGACCGTGTCAATCAGCGCGGAAGACGAGGGAGACAAGGTCCGCATCGACATCCGCGATCAGGGCCTGGGCGTCCCCGACCGACACCGCGAGAAGATCTTCGACCGCTTCCACATGGTTGATGATGACGTGGATCACAAGGCAATCAAGGGAACAGGCATCGGCCTGTACCTGGTAAGGCACCTTGCTCGGGCCCATGGCGGCGATGTGTGGCTGTCGTGGAGCGAGGTCGGCAAGGGTTCGTGTTTCTCGGTCCGCTTGCCGAAGGTCCAGCAAGCCCAGAAGGACATCGAGCAGGTCTAGTGGCATCTCGGTAGCGACGGGTTCGGCGCCTTCCTGGGCCATGATGGCTGTGCGCACGAGCAACGTCGTCCGAGAGCGTGGCCGCTACGGAAAGCGTGCCCCCTCTCCATGGGGGCCGTTTCTGTGAACGGCCACAGGAAACCAGCACACCTCAGGCCCCTGCAACTCGACGGGCCGCAGAGACGGGCCGCGAGCACCGGGCGCAGCGAGGCAGAAACCATGAAGATCATCCTTGGCTCAGACCACGCCGGCTATGAGATGAAAGAGGTCGTGCGCCAGTTTGTGGCCTCCGAGCTCGGGCATGAGGTCGAGGACGCCGGCACGCATAGCCAGGAGAGTTGTGACTTCCCCCGCTATGCCCAACGCGTTGGCCGAGCTGTGGTCCGCGGCGACGCAGACTTCGGGATCCTCGTCTGTGGCACCGGCATCGGCATGTGCATTGCAGCCAACAAGATACCTGGCGTCGCTGCAGCGCACTGCTGTGACAGCTACAGCGCCCGCATGACCCGGCTCCACAATGCCGCAAACGTGCTGTGCCTGGGCGGCCGCATCCTCGGCGTCGAAATCGCCAGGGACATCGTCCGCAACTTCCTGGCAGCGCCGGTCGACGACGGCGAGCGCTACGCCCGGCGTCGCGAACAGGTTCGAAGTATTGAGCGCAACGCAGAGGCGGAGCTGTGATGGGCCCTGATGCCCCTCACCGTATACGCCCGGCATGGGACGACTACTTCATGGACATCGCCCATGTCGTGGCCACCCGTTCGACTTGTGAGCGCCGTCAGGTGGGCGCTTTGCTGGTGAAGGACCGGCGCATACTCTCCACCGGCTACAACGGGCCACCGAAGGGCCTGCAGCACTGCGCCGAGCTCGGTGGATGCTTCCGCCGACAGCAGGGCATTCCCAGTGGGCAGCGCATTGAGCTGTGCCGCGCCCTCCATGCCGAGCAGAACGCCATCATCCAGGCTGCGGTATACGGCGTCGGGCTGGAGGGTGACCTCATCTGCTACTGCACATGCCAGCCCTGCGTAACCTGCGCCAAGATGCTCATCAACGTCAGCGTCTCACGAATTGTCTATGAGGGCGAGTATCCTGATCCCTTGTCGCTGGACATGCTCAACGAGGCCGGAGTCGAACTCCACCGATGGCAGCGTGGCGGGGAGCGTGACGCCTAGCCCATGGCTGTAGCCTATGCCGCGCTCGCCTCGCTCATTCTTGCCCTGGCGCTGACCCCCCTTTGGATTCGCCTCGCACCCCGTGTGGGTGCGGTTGATCGTCCGCGTGGGCGCCACAAACACAGGCATCCAACGCCCACCTCCGGCGGCCTTGCCATCTTCGTTGCCGTGTGGGCTGCCGTGCTTGCGGTCGAGGGCTGGCCGGTCCCCGACGTCGTGATCGGTCTGTTCATCGCCTCAGGCCTCCTTGTGCTGCTGAACGTCTACGACGACATCCACGGTCTCCCTCCCCTGGGTCGTCTCACAGCACAGGTCATGCTGGCTATCGTCGCCTACGCCTGGGGTGTCCGCATTGAGGGCATCGGGAATCTGGGTGGCCTTCTGGGCTCTGAGAGCTGGGTCGAGCTCGGGGCGCTTTCCGGTCCAATCACCGTCTTCTGGATCGTGCTCATCACCAATGGCCTCAACTGGCTTGACGGTCTCGACGGTCTCGCGGCCGGTGTAGCAGGAATCTCGGCTCTGACCCTGACCATCATGTCGACCTTCTCCCCCATGTTCGCCGTGGTGCCCGTCATCGGTATCACCTCTGCCGCACTCGTCGGAGCCTGCCTCGGCTTCCTGCGCTACAACTTCGCACCGGCCCGCGTCTTCATGGGCGATACCGGGGCCATGTTCCTGGGCTTCATGCTGGCCTGCCTCTCCGTGGTCGGCGCCTACAAGAGCCCGACTGCCGTCGCAGTATTCCTGCCGATCCTCGTGCTGGGCGTTCCTTTGTTCGACTCAACCAGCGCGATCCTCAAACGCATCCTGAGCGGCAAGAACCCCCTCGTGGGGGATCGCACGCACATTCACCACCGGCTGATTGACCGTGGGCTGACCGTCCGTCAGGCGGTGCTTGTGATCTACGGCTTCGCCGGGATACTGTGCCTTGCTGCCCTCTGGATATGGTGGAAACAATGATGCCAACCAAGATTGCCCTGGTGTTTGGAACGCGTCCGGAAGCGGTCAAGCTCGCCCCGCTGTACCATGAACTGCGGCGTCGCGAGGGGCAGTTCCAGGTCGAGGCCATCGTCACGGCCCAGCATCGGGAGATGCTCGACCAGATGCTGCATGCCTTTGACATTGTGCCCAGTGTCGACCTCAACATCATGCAGCCGGAGCAGACGCTCGCGGACATCACCTCCCGGGCACTCACCTTGCTGCAACCCGCCTTCGCCAAGCGCAGTCCCGACATGGTGATCGTCCAGGGCGACACCTGCACTGCCTTCGCCGCAGGGCTGGCGGCTTACTATGAGAGGATTCCGGTCGGGCATGTCGAGGCCGGACTGCGGACCAACGACAAATACTCTCCCTTCCCCGAGGAGATCTACCGCCGGCTAGTCGGCGTCCTCGCCGACGTCCACTTCGCGGCGACGCGTCGGGCCCGGCACAACCTACTTGGGGAGGGCGTCAACGTCGAGAAGATCTACGTGACGGGCAACCCGGTCGTCGACTCCCTCTACACGGTCCTCGAACGCGGTAGCGGCCTTGCCGGCACCGAGCTTGCCTGGGTCGACGACCTCAAGGGTCGCGTCTGCCTGCTCACCGCCCATCGTCGCGAGAGCCTTGGAGTGCCACTAACCCGCATCTTCCTGGCGGTCAAGGAACTCATCGAACGGTTCTCCGACCTGCACGTGATCTTCCCGGTGCACAAGAACCCCAAGGTCCAGAGGGCCGCCGAGGAGATCCTCGGGTCCTCCGAGCGAGTGGTGCTGTGTGACCCGGTGGACTACCTCACCTTTGTTCCTCTGATGGCCCGCGCAGATATCATCATCACCGACTCTGGTGGCGTCCAGGAAGAGGCGCCGGCGCTCGGAGTGCCGGTCATCGTCGTGCGGGACACTACCGAGCGTCCGGAGGGCGTGGCAGCCGGGGTAGCCAAGCTCGTGGGTACCGAGACCGAGCGTATCGTCGCCGAAGTCAGTCACCTGCTCAACAACCCCAACGAGTACCGCCGCATGGCCTCCCTTGGCTGCCCCTACGGCGACGGCAAGGCGTCTGCGCGAATCTGCGACGCCCTCGAGTTCTACTTCGGAATGCGTGACGCACGTCCCGCGGACTTCGACTGGCAGCCCGGCCAGCCGCCGGCTGAGACGAGCGAGTAGGTCAACCGGCAGGCATCCCGCAGGGACCGCTGCTGGGCGTTCCCCCGGCCACGTGAGCGACATGGAACAGTGGACTACCCGACGCGTAGCGCTGTTGACACTTACCGTAGGCATCGTGCTGTACTTGGTGTACTACGTGCCGGGAGCGGTCGCACACTTCGTAGATCGGGTCTGGGACGTCGTTGTCATCCTGATCCTCGCAACCGCCCTGGCCGTGTTGCTGTCACCCGCCGTCGGATTCCTGTGCCGTGTGCGCTTGCCCCTCCCGGCTCGACTGCAGCGCGTGGCGGCAACCCTTCTGGCTATGGTCGGTTGCGTGGCGTTGCTCTGGCTGGTAGTCTCTCTGATGGCCACGCAACTGTTCCACGAGACAGAGGGCATCCTGCAGGTCTCCAAGACGTGGTTGGCGCAAGCGCCGACCCAGCTTCAGATGTGGCTGGATGCCCACTCCGCGGACTTCCCACCGGAAGTGGTCTCCCGCGTCGCGGGCGCTGCCACGCAGATGACCCAGAGTCTGCTTCAGTACCAGTTCGGCTTCGCCAAGGGTGCGCTCCTTCGAGGCTGGTACATCGTTGAGCTGCTGATTGTGCCTGTCCTCGCCTTCTACTTCCTCATCGACGGCGATGCCTTGCGCAACGGAACCATCGCCTCGGCCCCGAAGCGATACAGGCAGTTCGTACGCGATGCGCTCAGCGACGTCAGCGCTGTGCTTCACAGCTACGTCCGCGCCCAGGTGCTGCTATGTGGAGGCGTCGCGGTGGCAGTTGGACTGATCCTCAAGCTCTGCGGGGTCAGCACCTATCTGTCGCTGGCCGTGCTGGCGGGCGTGCTCCGTATGGCGCCGATTGTGGGGCCGATCGTCGGTGGCGTGTTCTGCGTAGGTCTGCCACTGATCCAGAATGGGGTGCATACGGGCCTCGTCGTGCTCCTTTGCTACTGGTTGCTGTTCGTGGTTGATGGGAAGTTGCTCACTCCCATCCTCCTCGCCGGTAGCGCCATGCTGCACCCGGTCCTCGTCATCATCAGCCTGCTCCTGGGATACGAGTTCTTCGGAGTACTGGGGCTGCTGGTGGCCGTGCCGGCCGCAGGAATCCTGCGGGCACTCTACCTGCGCTATCGGCAGGCCTTCGTCGACACAACAGACGACGCCGACGCCATCCCCACGCAGGGCGCAGACGCAGAAAGGACAGGCGCTGAGCCAGCCGTATGAACCTCCTCACAGCAGTCTTGATCGCCGTCGTCCAGGGCGCGACAGAGTTCCTCCCGATATCCAGCAAGGCCCATGACGCTCTCGTTGGACGACTGCTCGGCGTGGAAGAGATGCCGGTCGCCTTCCTTATCACGATCCACCTGGGAACGCTTCTCGCCGTCTTCCTATACTATCGCCACGACCTGTGGGCGATGGTCCGCTCGCTGTTCCCAGCCGCTCGTGAAGAGAGCGAGACGGCACTTTCGCAGCGCTGCCAGTACCGACGGCTTTTCTGGCTACTGCTACTCGGAACGATCCCGGCGGCGGTTCTGGGCGCGCTGTTCGAAAGCAATATTGAGGCCGCACTGAACACACCAATCTACCACGGCTATGGCCTCCTCTTCACCGCGCTCATCCTCACCGTCGCGTCACGTCTTCAGGGCACCAGGGGCCTCAAGGAGACTGGTTGGCGGCAGGCCCTGGGCGTGGGGCTGGCCCAGTCGATGGCTCTTCTGCCCGGCGTGTCGCGCAGCGGCAGCACGATCACGGCCGGCCTCCTGTGCGGATTCGAGCGCGAGTTCGCGCCTCGTTTTGCCTTCCTGCTCTCGATCCCGGTCATCCTGGGTGGGTTCCTGTTCAAGGTCAAGGATATGGTCGAAGCCCACGTCTCCGGGGGCCTTGACCCGCTCACCTACCCACTCTCAGCGCTGGTTGCCGGGGTCACAGGATATTTCGCGATTGTGCTGGTAATCAATAGCGTCAAACGGGGAAATCTGCTATACTTTGCCGCGTACTGTCTGGCGGTCGGCCTGACAGTCATCCTTGTGTGCCGGTAAGTGGGGGCTGAGGTCGGGGGATGGGAGCGCTCGCGCAGGGGTACCGAGCGCTCACGGCCAGAGGCAATCCTCTGAGGCTATGCCAATCCACCTGGTTGGCGCCCGGGTGATGGAGACCCCGGGCAAAGCCGTGATACTAAGGCACTAGGCCGGCTGTGGCCTCTCAGCACAGCCGGGCAATCATACGTGCACCAAACTGCAACACCTAGGGAGGAGATAGCTGTGCAATCGATGACTCTGACGGCCTTCGAGAATGGAGCGATTGTCTTCACTCTCGTGGCCGCAGCAATCGGCCTGATCTACGCACTCGTCCTCCGCACCCGGATCACAGCGCTCGATCAGGGTACGGAGAAGATGAAACAGATCGCCAGCCAGATTCAGGAAGGCGCCATGGCCTACCTCGGGCGCCAGTTCCGCACCATCGCTCTGCTGGTCGTCCTTCTGTTTGTCGCTCTGATCCTCAGCGCCGGGGGCAATTGGAACCTCGGTATCGCCCGCGGCGTTGCCTTCTTGCTCGGGTGTCTCGCCTCTGGCGTCACCGGCTACATGGGCATGACCCTCGCGGTCCGCGGCAATGTGCGGTGCGCGAATGCCGCCCGCACGAGCCTCAAGGACGCCTTCGCCGTCGCCTTCAACTCTGGCGCCGTCGCCGGCATGTTCACCGTCACCATGGGCCTCGTCGGTGCAACCCTTATCTTCTGGATCTACAAGGAACACGCCACTGACGTCTTGCTCGGCTTTGGCTTCGGCGGCTGTCTGCTCGCCCTCTTCATGCGGGTCGGCGGCGGCATCTACACCAAGGCTGCGGACGTAGGCGCCGACCTGGTCGGCAAGGTTGAGGCCGGCATCCCCGAAGACGACCCGCGCAACGCAGCCGTTATCGCTGACAACGTCGGCGACAACGTCGGTGACTGCGCAGGGATGGCTGCCGACATCTTCGAATCCTACGAGATCACGCTGGTCGCTTCGATGATCCTAGCTCTAGCTCACGTCGAGGGCGGTTCGCCCGAAGGCATGCGCAAGGCAACCGTGTGGATCATCTTCCCGATCATCGTCCGCGCGATCGGCGTCTTGACCTCGATGTTCGGTATCGGCCTCGCCAGGATGAAGAGCGACGACGAACACCCGATCAAGGCCATCACCCGCGGCTTTGTCTCCTCTGCCCTTCTCTCCGCAGTCGCCTTCTGGGCAGTGGCTCGCTTCTATGTCGGCGCCGTGGGCAACGACCCGGACAACTGGGCCAAGCTCTTCCTCGCCACCTTCTCCGGTCTCGTCCTCGCGGTCGCGATGTACAAGCTGACCGAGTACTACACTTCCACTGAGTTCTCCCCGGTCAAGTCCATCGCCCGATCCACCCAGACCGGTAGCGCAACGACGATCCTCACCGGTTTCTCCGAGGGTCTCGAAAGCGCCGTCTACGCCCTGTTCGTGATCTGCGGCTGTCTCGTCTTCTCGATGCTCGTGTTCGGTAGCGAGGCGACCGCCGTGGAGATCCTCTACGGTGTCTCCCTGTGCGGCCTCGGCATGCTGACCACAACCGGTGTCATCATCTCCATGGACACCTTCGGGCCTGTTGCCGACAACGCCCAGGGCATCTCCGAGATGGCCGGCCTCGAAGACAACACCCAGAACGTCGAACTGCTGGATTCTGTGGGCAACACCACCAAGGCAGCGACCAAGGGTATCGCTATCGCCTCGGCCGTTATCGCCGCGATCTCGCTCTTCGGCTCCTACCTGTCCAAGGTTGCCGCTGCAAGCGCCGGCACCGGTGGCGCCGCGGAGAGCATCAGTGGGGCCGCTCTCTCCCAGTACCACATCAACATCGACAAGCCGGCAGTCTTCATCGGCGCCCTAATCGGTGGCGCGATGCCCTTCCTGTTCAGCTCCATGACCATCCGTGCCGTCAGCCGCGCGGCCTTCAAGATCATCAACGAGGTGCGTCGGCAGTTCCGTGAGATCCCTGGTCTCATGGAGGGCAAGGAAGGCGTCATGCCCGAGTCCGGCAAGGTCGTCGACATCTGCACCGCCGCCGCAATCCGCGAGCTCGTCGCTCCCGGTCTGCTGGCTGTCCTTTCCCCGGTCATCATCGGCGCATGGTTCGGCTGGGAGGGCCTCGGCGGCTTCCTCGGCGGTATCATCATCGTCGGGCAGCTCATGGCGGTTCTCATGTGCAACGCAGGTGGAGCCTGGGACAACGCCAAGAAGTCCATCGAAGATGGCGCCTACGGCGGCAAGGGCTCTGACGCCCACAAGGCCGCAGTCGTTGGCGACACCGTCGGTGACCCCTTCAAGGACACTGCCGGCCCCGCGCTGAACCCGCTCATCAAGGTCATGAACACCGTGGGTCTGCTCATCGCCCCGGCCATCGTTACCTATGCGGACAGCCTGGCACTCAAGCTCATCGGCGTCGTCCTCGCCGCCATCATCGCGGTTGCCCTCATCGTGGCCAAGCGCGAGACCAAGGACGTCCAGGAAGCCGAAGAGGCTCTGGAGCACGCTGGCGGGAAGGGCTAAGCCTCAACACACCGCCGCCCTTACACACAGACCAAACAGCGAGGCCGGAGCATTGCTCCGGCCTCGCTTCCTTTCCGCCTCAGCCTCTGACCTATCGGCAGGGCCGCGTTACTCGTAACGCGCCAGCATCTCCCCCATTCCCTGCCTGTCCAGATACGCAGCCAGGTGTTCGCGCAGGGCTGACACCACTTCCGCGTGCTTGCTCACCACATTGCGACGAGTGTTCGGGTCCGCCTCGAGGTCATACAGGGCCGGCTTGCGTTGACCCCGCCACGTGCAGTACATCCACTCACGCGTCATCACCTGTGCGTGTCCCCCCGCAGCACCGAGCACTGCCGCATCCTGCACGGACTTCGTCTTCCCCGTCAGCAGCGGCAGCAGCGACTGCCCCCACAACTCCGGCGCGATGTCGACCCCAAAGGCATCCAGCACCGTGGCGGTTATGTTCCAGGGCTGCGTGATCGCCTCGAAACGCCGTTCACCGGTCTGCCCCGGAAGCTTGATCATCAGGGGGATATGGCAAACGCCGCGGTAGTGCGGGAACCACTGATGGGGCTGCACAGCAGGCTTGCCCGCTGCCATCATCCGACCGTCCGCACCCAGCATGTGCCCCTTCTGAAGCATCCCGTTGTCATCCGGATAGCCCATGCAGGTGCCATGGTCGGTTGTGAAGATCAGCAGCACCTCGTCCTTGATCCCAAGCCGCTCCAGGGCCGCCAGCAGCCGCCCGAAGGAGGCATCGACCATCGACACCTCGCCGGCGTACCTCGCCCGGATGCTCTTCAGCTCCCGGGCGGTGATCCCCAGGGACTTGAGCAGGCCGTAGGTCGGCGCCTCAAACCGGCGGCCATGGAAGCCGGTGTCGTACATCTCCTCGTACCATACCGGCGGGTCCCAGGGCTCGTGTGGGTCGAAGGTGTCCAGGTACAGGAAGAAGTCGGGCCGCGTGTAGTTGCGCTCAAGCCACTCGATCGCCTTTGAGTAGGTCTTCGGCGCGAACCAATCCTCCTCAACCCGTCGATGCGCGCGTGTCTGCAGGATCTGGTGCCACCAGTCAGCCCCGTAACGTATCAGCTCGGGGTCGACCGGGAACTCTAGAGGGACGCCGGCGTCCATGCAGCAGGGATCGGCCTCCTGGCCACGGTTGCAGACCCAGGCGGTGAAGCCCTTGTACAGGTTGATCCCCCGCGTCACCGTGTTCTGAACATCGGTCACCATCATGGAAGGCACACCGGCCTGCGCCAGTCGCTCCGGCAGCGTCACCTCGTCCCCATCGATCATCTTCCAGCGGTTGAAGGGGACGCCCTTGTCCCCGCGTCCCAGGAACAGGTCGCGGCGCGTCGGCACCGTCGGAAAGGACCCGATGTAGGCGTGGTCAAAGACGTTGGCCTGCGCCGCCAGTCTATCGAAGTTCGGCGTGTGGATCCAGGGGTTCCCGTAGGCGCCGAGATGGTCACGGCGAAGCGAGTCGGTGACGACGAGGATGACCTTCATGGCAGCCTCTTCCTCTCGGAGTGGTGATCGGAGGGCCACGGCAGAAGACTACGACCTATGGGGGTGCTTCGGCAGGAGGCGCCACAGGACCTTCAGGGGGATACGAAAAGGGCCCCGGAACAAGTCCGGGGCCCTTGGTTACGACGGTAAGGGGCTGCCTACCAGGAGGAGCCGTAGCGGATGCCGAAGACCTGGATGTCCATGTCGTCATCTTCGCCCTGCACGGTACCGAAGTCCAAGGCGAGGCGGTTGTACTGCGCGCTGGCGCCCCAGGTGAAGTCGCTGTCGAGGGAGCCGACGCGGCCGGTGAGGTACTTGCACAGCTTGTACTCGCCACCGAAGTTGGTGGTGCTGCCATCGTAGGTGTCATCGTTCAGGTCGATGAGGTCGACGGCGAGCTTGGCGCGGCCGGTCTGGAAGGCAAGGCCGGCGTTGTAGTAGCGCTGGAACTCGTCGGCAACATCAACGCAGGTCGCCCCGAAGGACCAGGTGCCGGGGAAGCCAAGCAGATCGATCTGGTTCTGGTACTGCAGGCCGAGATCGACAGTCACACGAGAGACGGTGTGGACGCCGAGAACCGTCGGATACACGGGTTCGATGAACTTGTTCTGGCTGAGAAGAACGCCCCAGGCGAAGCCCTTGTCGGCCGTTTTCGAGAACCCCTGGCCGAAGCCTGCGAACCAGGACTTGTCGCCTTCAAGCCAATTGTAGCCGGCGCCAACACCCCAGTTCTCATTCTGGCGGCGCATGGAAGCCTGCAGCGCCCAGACGTCCATCTGACTGCCATTGGAGTCGCTCATGTAGCCAACCTGCCCGACCCAGTTGTCGGACGCGTTGGTGGTGAAGCCATTGTCGGTAAGGCGCGCAAGACCCGCGGGGTTGACATACGCGGTGGCATCCTCGTTGGTCATTGCCAGACCAGCGCCGCCGCGCCCCAGCCACGCCGCGTTCTGCGCGAAAGCCGGGCACAGACTGGCGGCCATTGCGGCGATGAGTACTGCTGCGAACAGGCCGACACTCCTCATTGTGTTACCTCCCATTGATGTAGTGCTGCTTCCGCCCGGCTTTCCCGGGGGGACACACTTCTGCGCCATTATAGCGGCGTGCCCCGCGATGTCAAGGATGGCCCTTCCGCTACGCTGCCCTGGACACGCTAGCAGTCCTGCCGTTCTCACCCCTGTAGTAGGGCCGAGCTGCGCACGTGACCGAACCCCCAGCACTGTCCGCCGCAGCCTTGACGGATACATGAAGGCAGGTTATCCTTCTCGCAAGCCTTGCGAGGGGCCGCGACGATCCGCGCTCGAAGACCGTAGGATTGCTTCACCCATGAAGTGGCCTGGTCACGGGAAGGGAGAGGCTCAGCTTGCGCATCCTCCATCTGGCGGCCGGAGCCGGACCGATGTACTGCGGCGCCTGTGCACGTGACCTGGCCCTTGCCCGAGGGCTCATCGGCCGCGGGCATGACTTCCAGATCATCCCGCTGTACACGCCTCTCAAGACCGAGGGCGACGACCCCTTCCCCACTCAACCTGTCTTCCTCGGCGGCATCAACGCCTATCTGCAACAGTATTCAGGCCTGTTCCGTCGCCTGCCGCCCTTCCTCGACCGCATACTTGACAGCCCTGCACTCCTCCGCTGGGCCTCCCGGTTCGCGCTGAGTACCGAAGCCGCAGACCTCGGCGCCACGACGGTCTCCGTCCTGGCTGGCCGCGAGGGCAACCAGGTCAAGGAGTTCGCCCGCCTTCTGGACTACCTCCTCTCCCAGGATCGTCCCCACCTGTTCAGCATCACGAACACGCTCCTGTCGGGCGTAGCGCCGGAGCTAAAGGCACGCTTCGGTCTGCCGATCACCTGCGGCCTCCAGGGCGAAGACGGCTTCGTCCGCTCGATGACCGAGCCCCATCGAACCCAGGCCCAGGACCTCATGCGCCGCAACGCCAGGGCCATCGACCTGTTCATTGCTCCGACCCACGCCTATGCGCAGGAGATGGCCGACTACCTGGCCCTGCCCGCTGAGAAGGTCAAGGTCGTCCACACTGGGCTAGAGGTCGACCCCTATCGTCGCATCGCGATGGGACGCTCGGCTCGCCTGGCCGACGCGCCCTTCACTCTTGGCTACCTGTCCTCCATCACCCCCGGCAAGGGGCTTGACCTGCTGGTGGAGGCGCTGCGAGTGCTCTTGCGCGATGCGGGCCGTGACGTGCGGCTTCGCGTGGCTGGCCTCGTACTCGACGCAGGCTACTGGAGGAGCCTCCAGGCATCGGTGAAGCGATCGGGGCTCGCTGATCGGATCGAATATCTGGGGGAGGTCGGTCTCGAGGGGAAGCTTGGCCTGCTGTCCGGCGTCGACGCTTTCTCCGTCCCCAGCAGGTTCAGTGAGGCTCGCGGCGTTGCCGTCATGGAAGCCCTGGCCGCCGGGGTGCCGGTCGTCGTGCCAAACGCCGGTGCATACCCCGAACTGCTCGCCCTCTGTGGCGGCGGAACGCTGTTCCCACCGGGTGACGCTGCGGCCCTGGCCTCTCAACTCGCACAGGTCATGGACGACCCCGCGGGAGCGCATCAGAGGGCCCAGGCAGGCTCGGAGGCTCTGGCCACGCTCTACTCCCATGAACGGACCGCCGCCGAGTACGAGAAGGCGCTGGAACCCCTGCTCCCGACCTGAGCAGCTTCCCCGAAGTCGCCTCGGCCAGAGCACCGGCCGGCTCTACTCCTCCGCGATGAAGGGGTTGGCCGGTAGCCCGCGCGGGTCACGCTCAAAGGGCGTCACGTCACTCGTCTGCAGGTACCAGTCCAGCAGCCGCGACTCCAGGTCTGCCCTCACCTCAGAGCAGTCCGAACAGTCGTAGAGGTTGTTCAACTCGCGCGGGTCCGCGGTCAGATCATACAGCTCACTGACGCCCTCCACCCGCCGAATCAGCTTGTGCGTGGCTGTGCGGATCATCGCCGCTCGGCAGACGCTGTTCGGGTGTTCCTGCTGGAGCTTGCCCTTCGGGTAGTAGATGGCTTTCCGGTCGGTCCAGGTGGCCTCCTGGCCCGGAGTGCCCTCGAAGCACAGCGGCTCGTGGCGTGCGTATCCTCCCTCGGCGAAGACGGCGCGGTCTGGGTCGCCGCAAGCTCCCTGCAACTGCGGCACCAGGCTCCGCGCGAAGTGTGTGTGCTGGGCCTCAATCCCCGCGAGCTCAAGCACCGTCGCCATCATGTCGAAGCACTCAATGGGCTCCTCGACCACATGCCCGCTGACCCCTCCGGGAGTGTGCACCACGAAGGGAACCCGGGTCATGCAGTCGTCGAGGCCGCTGGGCCACTTCTCCACCAGGCCAAAGTCGCCGGCCCAGTCTCCATGATCCGAGAAGAACACCACTGTCGTGTCCTCGGCAAGGCCCGTCTCCTCAAGGGTCGCCAGCAGCCTTCCGACCAACTCGTCGGTGAACCCGGTCATCCCCAGGTACACGGCCTGGATCTTGCGCAGCAGCTCCTCGGAGACCTCGGTCAGCCTTCGCGTCTCGCGGATCAGGCTGTGGAAGTCAGGCTTGCCCGGAAGATCCGCCGGTCGAAGCGCAGGCACCTCTGCCGGGTCGAAGCGGTCGTGCCAGTGCACCGGCGCTGAATACGGGCAGTGCGGGAAGGTCAGCGGTAGGTATACCGCAAAGGGCTCCTTCGGCTTTGAGCGCAGGAAGTCGATGGCCGACGAGACGTTCGCGTAATCGCCGTGCTCCTCCAGCGAACCCTTGTAGGGCTCGTACAGGAAGCTGTAGTACTCGGGGTCGTCCAGCGAGTAGGGATTGGCACCATGCATTCCGCCGCGGCGTCGGGTCTCCGCAGAGGTCACGCTGAGCGCAAAGCTCTCCGGCGAGAGCAGATCATTCTTGCCGTACCATCGCACCTGGTACCCCGACTGCTTGAGATAGCGCAGCAGGTTCGGCTCCTCCGGTCGCAGGCAGTGCCACAGCGTTCGGTGGCCCCGCACATGCGGGTACCACCCGGTCATGAAGCTCGCCCGCGACGGCGTGCAGACGGGGTGCTGCACATGGCATTGCTCGAAGCGTGTGCCCTGGGCGGCGAGCGCGTCGATGTTCGGCGTCTCGACGAGCAGATGCCCGTAGCAGCGCACGCTCTCGGCACGCAGTTCATCCGGGTTGATGAGCAGGAAGTTCATGGATCGCACCTCAGCGGAGGGTCTGGGGTAGGAGTCACGAGCCGCTGCCCCCGGAACTGGAGGCAGCGGCCCTCAAGGCTAGCGTCACAATCCTCACTTCACCAGACCGAGACGGACCTCATACATATCTGCCCCGACCTCGCGCGAGGCAGCGATGGTCTCCGGGTAGGGCGTGTCGCAGCAGTCGACGAAGCCGATCTGGTAGTTCTCGCCATCCAGCCCGCGACCCGTGGTCGGCTCATCCTGGTACTTGAACCAGCCGGTGCCGACGAAAGTGGGATTCAGCAGGGCGCCACGCAGGTAGCTTCGGTACACGTCGGCACGCTCCGCCTGGTCCTTCACCTTCACGAGACCGGTGTGGAACATCCCCCGATCGAGGGCGCCGAAGTGGAACTCACCGATGATCCTCGGCACGTCACCGAGACCGGCGAAGTCCAGGTCGGCCACAGAGCGCCGGTACAGGTTGTAGCTCACCACGTCACAGTACTTCGCGGCGGCCTGCGCGGCGGCGTTGTTGGTCCAGGCGAAACGGCACCCGAGATACAGGTTGTCCGGCGCGACTTCCTTCACGCAGTCCCGCACGGTCTTGAAGTAGGTCTCGGCGAGCTTGGAGTAGAAGGCGCGAAGGTCCTCGCCTGCCTTCTGCTTGTCCGGTGCGGCACGACTCTCGAGCAGCGCCTCCCAGGAGGCGCAGGTGGTTCCCCAGATGGCATTGAGCTTGTCGATGGTACCGTACTTCGCCTTGAGGTCCTCGAGGAACACGCGCTTTGCCGCCTGATCGGCCGGTGACTGGAGAGCCGCCAGGGCCAGAGAAGTGTCGTCGCCCCACGAGAGCTCATTGTCGACGAAGTAGCCCAGGCACCAGGGGTCCCCTGCGCTCTTGCCGACCTCCTGGGCCATGCGCTTCTGTGTGGCCTCCTTGAAGCTGGGGTCGAAGACATCCCGGAACTGCCCCCAGTAGCCGGTGCTACCCGCGATGTTCTTGCCCCCGGTCCCTGCGGCGACCGTGTAGGGAGTCTGATGCATGAGGTACACGTTCTGGTCCGACCAGTTGGCGATCGTGTTCATGCCCCAGCTTGCGAGACGCCGGTGTGCCTGCTGCGCGGAAAGGTCCCGCCAGCTATCCCCGTACTTGCGCTTGAGGTTGGCGTTGGTGAAGTTGAAGACCTTGGGCTGCTTGCCCGCATAGTAGCCATTCACAACGTGCCCCTGGACGCCCCAGAACTCCTGGAACTCCGGCTTGTCCCCCCCGAAGTCCTGGAACCACGTCTTCCGGTCATCGGTCGGCGTGTAGTCGCCGCTACGCACGCAGTCCATTCCGTGGGCCCAGAAGAGCTTGCCGTCGGGATCGACCAGCCACCACTTGCCGTCGTACTTCTCCGTGCGGAAGAACCCCGTGGCCTTCAGCGTCGGCCCCTTGGCGTAGCCGCCCCACTTGTCCCAGGTTGCCGGACGGGGATGGTCGGCCAGGTCCTTAGCCTCCTCGGTCACGCGCTGAGTCATCTCCGCCACCGAATGGGTCTTGCCCGGCCACTCGCGATGCACGTACTGGCCGAAGGTGTCGATGAAGGGGAAGAAGGTCTCCGCCGTCACCGTGTCCGGCGGTGGCGGGGTGTAGGTTCCACCGGCGCGCACGTTGTCGATCTCATAGGAGTGGTCGGCCGTGGGCTTGCCGACGAAAACCACAAGCTGCGTAACCTTCGCCGGGTCGATGGTGTGGGTGGTGTCGGCCTGCTGGGTCGGGTAGCCCCTCATGCCAAAGAGCTTGATACCGGGGATCCCCTGCGGCTTGCGGCTGAAGGTCACCTGCAGCACTCCGCTCTCGCCGGGCTTGAGGGCGATGTTGCCTGTGTTGCAGTTGTTGACACCGTCGGCGCCGGCGTTGTCAACGCGGCAGTTGACCTGCACGTCCTTGGTGCCGACGTTCCGCACATCAAGGGCGATGTAGTCGCACTTCGATAGGTCCCAGGTGCCGCCGGGAGCGACCAGAGTGATGCCCGGCCAGTCCACACCGTGACCGCTATCCACCCGAAGAGCGGAACCGCCCTCGGTCTTGGCCTGGGAGACCTTCACGTCGGAGGTCGGGACCTTCGAGAAGTCAAAGCCGCCCTCGAAATCGAAGAGCATGAGGTCTGCTGCTGCGCAGTGGACGGGCACGGTGAAGGCCAGACAGGCCAGCGCCGGGAGAGCCAACGCGCCGATGGACAAGAAGGACAGATACCTGTTCATGGTGTCGGGATGACCTCCTGGGTCACGACAGAGATGCGTGGGATGACACATGAGAGCACACAGTCAAAAGTCTACGCCGACTGCGGGGCACGACAGAGAGCCGCTACAAGTCGCTTCGCCCGGCGAGGCACAACTTCCTTCCACCTCCCCATGAGGAATCAGCAGGGCCTGTGGCGAAGCTTCCCGCTGCGTCGACCACACTGGGAGCTTACCAGCCTCAATGAGGAAGGGAAGTGCTGGAATGTCGCCCGCCAACAAACCAACATCAGAAGAGCAGGATCGCGCACGACGTCTTGAGTGGTTCCGCAAAGCTCGCTTCGGCATGTTCATCCACTGGGGCCTGTACGCCCAGTTGGGCCGCCACGAGTGGGTCATGAACCGCGAACGGATTCCGCTGGAGGAGTACGAGCCACTGGCAGATTCCTGGAAACCGGGACCCTGGCCCGCTCGGAAGTGGGCGAAGCTCGCAAGGCAAGCCGGTCAGCGCTACATGGTCATGACGACCAAGCATCATGAGGGGTTCTGCCTCTTCAACTCCGAGCTGACCGACTACAACGCCGTGAAACGCGGTCCCAAGCGCGACCTGGTGGCGGAGTACGTTGAGGCGGCCCGTGACGAGGGGCTCAAGGTCGGCTTCTACTACTCTCTCATGGACTGGCACCACCCCGACGGGGCCAAGTGCGCGAAAAACGAGAAGTCGCGTCGCCGCTTCGTCGACTACATCCACGGGCAGATCCGCGAGCTGCTGAGCAACTACGGCAAGATCGACATCCTGTGGTATGACGTGTCCTGGCCCCTCGACGCCGAGGGCTGGGAGTCCGAGAAGATGAACCGTATGGCGCTCGAACTGCAGCCCGACATCATCATCAACAACCGTAACCAGCTACCCGGCGACTTCGGCACACCCGAGCAGCACATCCGGGCGGAGGAAGGCGGCCGAATGTGGGAAGCCTGCATGACCTTCAACAACGCCTGGGGCTACACTCCGATTGACACCGACTGGAAGGACGCCGGGGCGGTTGCAGGGATGCTGCGCCAGGTTGCAGCCGGCGGCGGCAACCTCCTGCTGAACATCGGCCCGGCACCGGACGGCAGTGTTCCGGCACCGTGCCCGAAGGTCCTCAAGCAGGTCGGCGAGTGGCTCGACAAGTACGGCGACGCGATCTACGACGCCACGGACGCGATGCAGCAGGAGTGGTCGCCCATCGGCGCCTTCACCCGCAAGGGAGACACACTGTACTACCACGTCAACCGCTGGCCGGGCTCGCAGATCGCTATCGGCGGGCTACAGTGCGAGGTGAAGGAAGCGCATCTGATGGGTGGCCCGGAAGTGGCCTTCACGCAGAAGCTGGACCGCCTGGTGCTGACCGGCTTGCCCGAGCAGGCACCCGATCCGGTGACGACAGTCCTTGAGCTGAAGGTATCGGGAGAACCGCGCCAGACCCTCGGCGCCGGCTGCGTAATGCTCCCCAAGGACCCCTGGAAGAAGCTCTAGGCCCGACTCAGGCAGTCCCCTTCGCTGTGCCATCGAGAGGGGCGCCGCCAGATCGGCGCCCCTCTTCCGTTGCTGGATGTCCTCTTTGTCGCCCGGGTCCCCTCTGGACCCGTCGGAGGTTCCGGCAAAGGTCAGAGAAGGGGACTGTTGACAAGGTGGTGAACAGACAGGCCGAGACTGGAACTCAGATCATGCGCCGCCCGCCAGGGGTACAGGAGGACGTCGATGGGACGCAAAGCTGCGTGGGTGACTGTCGCTCTGGTGATTGTCTCGCAGATGGCGTGGGCGCAGCCGACTTCCCCGGCTGCTACCGAGGCAAGCCTCCTCGGGACGTGGTTGGTGCGTACCCAGGAACTCGAAGTCCAGTTGGTGCTGCGGGTGGATGGCACCTTCACCCGCACCGCCAGGGGAATCGGACAGGATGGCACTTTTACCGGTCGCTACACGGTAAGCGGGGCGAAGATCACCTTCCGCGACGAGGGCTCGGCGGAGAGCACTACCCTCAACTACAAGCTTGCCGGCGACCTGCTGACCGTGACCGACGACGACGGCAACGGGTTTCAGCTTGCGCGCCAACCGGTACCGGGAACCGTACCGGCACCGACGGTCACCAGCCTAGAGCGCCTGTGCGGCAAGTGGGTGCGGCAGGACGGACAGCCTGCAGTCACCTATGAGTTCTCTGCCGATGGCTCCTACGTGATGACCGTCAAGTCAGCCCTTGCCGATGCGCGAGGAACCGGCAAGTACCGACTCCAGGGCAACGTACTGGAGACGACACCGGACAGCGGCACCCCGCTTCGCAGATACCAGTACCGCCTTGCCGATCCCAACACGCTCGAACTGACCGATCCTGCCGGTCCCCCGATGCGCTTCGCTCGTGACGCTGCGGCACAGGCGCCCGCAAACATCGCTCAGCCGGCTACCGCAGCACCGACCCTTGTGCCCCCAGTCGGCGACCTCAAGGTCCCCCTGCCGCTGCCCCGCGTCGCAGGCGGGCACCTCGTGTACACCCGTTGGGTGCCCGCGGTCGCAGCCGCCGGCGGCTTGCAGGCAACCGGGATCGTGCCGAAGCTGTTCGTCATGAACTCCGACGGCAGCGCAAAGCAGCCCTTCCTGACCGGTGAGCCCTTCACTTCCTTCAAGCAGGCACGGTGGTCGCCGAAGTACGACCGCCTCGCCTTCTGCTCTGACTGGATGATGGCCAGGTCTGCCTGCATGGAGGACATCTTCATCGCCCGCGCGGATGGTCTCGGGGTCCTCCGCGTCACAGGCAACGAGCTGCGCGCACCAGCTCCCGAGGGCTACGGGATCGTCACCGGCCTGGTGGAGGACAACACCCGAGCTGAGTTCGTCGCCGCCACCTCGCCCACCGAGATCAGCGTGACCGCCCAGGGCTCTGACGGCACGGTCTTCCACCCCGGCCAGAAGGTCGATGTGGATGTCGTCAACCAGAAGAACGAGAAGCTGCGCGACGCCCAGGTTCACCGCTTCATCCTGCCCCGGGTGATGGCAGGCAAGCAAGTCTGGCTGAAGCTGTGGAAGACGCCGGACAACGGCAGCGTTCACCTCATCGAGGTAAAGCCGAACCAGGTGAACGATGTTGGGCCCCTTCAGGTCTCGGGGGCCACCCTCAAAGCCTGGCAGCCCAGCCTGAGCGATGACCAGCGCTATGTGGTCGGCATGGGGAGCATGACCTGGCTGGAGTACCGGACGAACCGCGCCGAGATGGGGATCGCCGCCACCCTCCCCGGGGGGTACGATCCGCAGTTCCGCAAGGAGCGCGAAGGCGCAGACAACGTGAGCCTGTATGACATCACCAGGGGCGGCATCCCGATCGCCATGTTCGAGCCCACTCGCGCCCTCGGAGAGAACGCCAAAGACCCGGCTCTCTCCCCCGATGGCCAGTGGATCGCCGTCGCCTGGGGTCGCGCTCTGAGCGAAAACCTCGCGTTGGTCAGCGTTGCCGACCTCATCGCAAACCACCCCAACCCGCGGGTTCTGGTGCAGGGCCAGATGATCCTGCCCAACGCTGTGACGACCTTTCAGAGCCTCAGTCACGGTGCCGGCTCTCCGGCCTGGTCCTCAGATGGCCGAAGCATCGCCTTCGCCTACGGCTCCTGTACGACCGACTACAACAGCGCACAGATTGCTGTGGTGAAGGCGGACGGCTCCGGCCTGCGTCAACTGACCAACTTCCCCATTAACCAGTTAGCCTGTCAGCCCTGCTTCTCCCCCGACGGCACGCAGATCGCTTTCACAGTCCTCACCGGCAAGGTGGGGCCCATGCGCATGGAGAACTTGATCGCGATGCAGTTCACCTCCGACATCTACGTCATCGGCGTCGATGGCACAGGGCTGCGACGCCTTACAGACGACGGCGCCTCCAGTGAGCCCGCCTGGGGACCCTGAACACATGTCCGGCGACCACTCGACACAGCATAACAGGCCGGGCAGCGCAGAGCTGCTCGGCCTGTAGCTTCGTGCTTCGACCCGTCTGGCCGGCCTAACCGCCGTAGCTGATCCACATCGGCGAGGACCAGGCCATCTGCTCATCGACCTGCATGACCCGCAGGTAGTAGTAGCTCGTACCGGTCGGCGCCGTGTTGTCCTGCCACGAGAACTCCGCGTCCTTCGCCTCTCCCGTGGGCCGGTAGGTGTACACGATCTTGGCGTCCTTGATGATCTCCATCACCTGGATCGGCGCGGTCCCCTGCACCTTCGCCTGCATCACCGGCGGCGTCTGGGCCTTGAACTCGTCGCCCATCATCTGATTCCCCGCACCGAACCACACCACGAGATTGTCCGTGGCGCCGAAGCAGTGACGCTTGCAGAAGGCGTCGAAGATCGCCTGGCGTGAGAACTCCGGCGCCCAGACTCCGGCGTAGGAGAGGTGGGTGGAGCCGTGGTCCGACGAGGCCATGAAGCCTAGCCGGTAGCCCTTGGCGAGAGCGTTCCAGACGAACCCGGCCGGACGGTACCCGCCGATCTGCAGGTCTACGCGGTCAGCCGTCGCCGACTTCGGCGCTCCCTCGTACTCGTAGTTCGTCCGGCAGCCCTGGTAGATCTCCACGGCAGGCTCACGTTCCGGGTCATTGTCGCGCCAGTCGGTGCCCATGTCCGTCGCCGAGGTATGGGAGAAGCAGATGCCGTTGTTGACCCTCAGGTAGTCATACAGCTTCTTTGTGTCGTCGGGAGACAGGACATACCTCTGCCGGGCGGGAGCGTTCGGCCTCGCGTTAGGGTTCGGAATCCGGACCCGCTCAAAGCAGCGAACACCCCGCTTGAGGAAGGTCACATTGCGGTGCCCGTCCGGGTAGTTCTGGCTTCGCTCATATCCGTACAGGGGCTCGAAGACATCCTCGATGTAGAACAGGTCAGCCAGCTTCTGCGAACGCCACCAGGAGTAGTCCTGGCCGCCTCCGTTGTCGTGGTCCCAGGCGGCGAGGAACTCCTGCCGCGCCGCATCCACCTCATACCGCATCATGTCGTACATGCTGCCGTCGCCGCCGCCATCGAAGGACACGTCGGTATGCCGATGCGTCTCCCCGCACAGGGCCCGGTAGACCACACCGGCCACGGTCCAGCGTGCCGACTGCCGACGCATCACATCGGCGAACTCGTTGGGGTGCAGGTTCGTCGGGAGCGGTAAGGTCGCTGTCGGCACATAGGGCACCAGGGGTGGCGTGCCCGGCGTTCCCTGATCGGCCACCAACTGCGTCACATAGGCGTTGTTCGTCCCCGAGTTCGTGTAGTTGCCCGGAATCGGGTTGCGCCAGGGCCGCTCGTCTACCGCCCAGGCCACTACCAGTCCACCGTCAGGCGCAGCGACGACCTGCGGATCGACATCCTCGCGCCCGTTGGTGTAGGGAATCCAGACGTCACTGCGCCAGGTGGTGCCATCCCAGTAAGCCGCGTAGTTGTACCAGGTGGTAAAGGGGTTGCCTCCGCTCTGCTTGGCCTCCTGACGGCGGTAGATCATCCACAGCCGACCTTCACCGTCGAAGCATACCTGGGGCAGCTCATTCATCCTGCGCGATCCGACGGTGAAACTATCGGGCAGGTTCGCCTCCGGCTGCTTCAGCGTCCCGTTCTCGAGGCACACCAGACGCGGGATGCGGTTACTGTGCAGGCGGCTGAAGGCGCGCTCCTTGACCAGGAAGCCCTGGTCCTTACCCCACAGCACTCCACCTTCCTCCCAGGCGATCCACAGGCGGTCCTGCTTGTCTATCGCCAGCGATGCATGGGCCTCGAACTCCGGTGCGGAGGTGATGGCACGGACTGGGCTCAGCGTCCCGCCCTCGTAAGTGCGCAGGCAGACGTCGTAGTTGCCATTCCGGTAAGTATCCCAGGCGATGTAGACACGCCCCGAGCTGTCGGCGGCCACGGCGGGTTCCCAGTCGTTGGCCCGTTCGTCACTGACCCGAATCTCAGCTCCCCAGGCACCGTTCTCATAGGGCTTCAGGAAGATGTCATATTGCCCATCGCGTGCTGCCTGCCAGACCAGCCATAGACGTCCCTGCTTGTCGGCGCAGACCGCATGGTAGAACTCGGCCCCCGGGTCAGAGGTCAACCGTTCGAGTTTCCCAGGCTGTCCCCCATCGATCCGCCGTCCCCACAGGTCCCAGTTCAGCCCGTCGCGTGCCGACCAGATGGCCCATACCGCACCATCACCCGCGGCAGCGACCCGAGTGTCGTAACAGTCCCCCGGTTGCGGCGCGAGCTTGAGCGGCGCGCCCCAGACGCCACCAATCCGGCACCGCGCAAAGGGCTGGTCGGCGTCGGGCTCCCAGCCCAGGTATACCAGGTACTGGTTGCCGGCGGCGTCCAGGGCAATCGAGGCATAGTCGTTCATGGCCGGCCCCTGCGTCAGTCGATCGCTGACGGGAATCCGGTCTGCCTGAACGCGCTGGGGGAGCTTGAGCGGCTGGCCGAACTTCAGCTCCGCCAGCTTTACCTCATAGGTCGCCTCGCCTGCTTTCACCTGTGCCGTAGCAGTCAGCGGCGCGTCGAGGTACACAAGGACACCGACCGGCTGCGGGACACCGGTCCGCTCCCGTATCCCGCGGGCAACCTCATCCGGGGAGAGCTGCTTCGGCCGCGACATGGCCGCCTTGCAGGTCCACGAGGCAGGCCCGGTGACCTTGTCCGCCGCCTCGAAGTGATAGCCCTCGACCTTCACCACCGTCCCCGAAGACACGCTCACACTGCCGCTGTAGTCGAGGGCCTCCGTGGCCCCGGTGCCGAAGACGATCCGGAAGGCGAAGCTGGGCGTTCCAGTGTAGGGAAGCCACTCGGGTGCATCAGTGTTCTGGGCAAGGGCGAAGGCGGGGAGAACCAGGCACACCACCGCAACGAGAAGGACCGGCCTCGTCATGGGACCTCGCCTCACTTTGCTGGACGGCAACTGTGCGTCCGCGAACCACCACGCGACGAGGAGCGAACCGGATGCGAACACTTTCGACGGCCCTGACGGGACTCCTGCCACGAAGGTTGGGCCCCAGGAAGGAGAGCGGCCCTCGAACGCGGAAATGGATCAGTTCACTGACTTTGCGACAACAGAGCCGTGTCAGATAACCCAAAAGGACGTGAGGACAAGTGGCCAAGACGCTCAAGGTTGGCGTGATCGGTGTTGGCGGGATCGCGCGGTCGCATTTCCCCGGCTGGAAGGAAAGCCCGATCGCGGAGATGATCGCCTTCGCCGACATCAACCCGACGGTGCTCAAGCAGCAAAGTGAGGCGCACGGAGTCGAGCGGCAGTACGAGGACTGGAAGGACCTCATCAACGACAAGGACATCGACATCGTTGATGTGTGCACCCCGAACATGTACCACACCGAGGCAACCGTCGCTGCGCTGAACGCGGGCAAGCACGTGATCTGCGAGAAGCCCCTGGCGCCCACGCCGGCCGACATCAAGAAGATGATCGCCGCCCGTGACAAGAGCGGCAAGCTGCTCATGACGGCCCAGCACTTCCGCTTCCAGGGCACCGCCCAGGCGCTCAAAGCCGAGATCGACACCGGCGCCCTCGGCGACGTGTACCATGCACGAAGCTGGATGCTCCGCCGGGGCTGGTACCCGGTCCGGCCGGGCTTCATCTACAAGAAGAACTCCGGCGGTGGCCCGTGCATCGACATCGGTGTGCACATCCTCGACCTCACCCTGTTCATGATGGGCAACCCGCGTCCGGTCACGGTCTCCGGCGTCACCGGCGACAAGCTCTCCAGGATGCCCGGTGCCTTCTCACAGTGGCAGCTCGCCCCCATCCCCAAGGATGTTGACGTCGAGGAGTTCGCAGCCGCCTTCGTGCGGTTCGACAACGGCGCTACCCTCATCCTCGAGGTCAGTTGGCTGCTGCACCACAAGACCCCCGGCGAAGACATGCAGATGTGGCTGTACGGGACCAAGGCGGGCGTCCAGTGGCCCACCAACGAGTTCGTCATGTCCAACAACGAGACGCGCCAGATCATGAATATGCAGATCTTCAACGCGGCTCAGGGCGAGCCCCATGCGAAGGAGTGCGTCGCCTTCGCCGAGGCAGTCGCTAACAACGCTCCGTCGCCCGTACCGGCCGAGCAGTCCATGGATGTCATCGCCATCCTCAACGGCCTCTACAAGAGCGCCGCTGCCGGTAAGGAAGTCACGCTGAAGTACTAGAGCCTCACCTCGCTCCGGCACGAGTCGTGCAGGCTGGAGCCTGGCAGGTTCGCGCTTCCTCGGGTCCCGTCCGGGCCTGGTCGCCTGGACGGGACCGGTGCTATCCGCAACTCACTCTCCACTCGCCCTACCCGGGGAGGCCGGTCAGACCCATGCCCAGGTCCTGCGTGCTGATCGCGTCGCTTCTCGTCATCACCGCTTGCGTGGGTTCTCAGCCCGCCCTTGCCCAAGGAGCTGTCACCATGCCCGATACCCAGGACTTCACCAGCGATCCGGCCCTCGCACCACCGACAGTGAACACCACTCCCGGCCCCGAGTACGCAGATACCGCCCGCCTCTGGCAGGGCATCCCCGGCATCGAGCGCACTCCGGGAGGGCGACTGTGGGCCACCTGGTACAGCGGCGGCACCACCGAGGGCCCGTACAACTACGTCGTGTTGGTGACCAGCGACGACGACGGCAAGTCTTGGAGCGGTCCGCAGTTGGTGATCGATCCGCCGGGCTTCGTCCGCGCCTTCGACCCCTGCCTCTGGACAGACCCTTCGGGACGGCTCTGGCTGTTCTGGGCTCAGGCTCTCGGACATTGGGATGGTCGTGCCGGGCTGTTCGCCATCACCTGCAGCAACCCGGAGGCGTCGTCGCCCGTCTGGACCGAACCACGGCGGCTGTGTAACGGGATCATGATGAACAAGCCGCTGGTGCTCACCACCGGCGAGTGGCTTCTTCCCGTGGCAATCTGGCGCTGGGGCTCCGGCCTCGGCAAAACGAACGCGGACCTGAAGCTGGGACTCACTCCCGAGCAGGTGAAGGCCGGCAGTCATGATATGGGGACGGAACGCGGGTCGAACGTGGTCGTCTCCGAGGACCAGGGCAAGACCTTCCGCCTTCTGGGGCAAGCCCATGACCCTCGCAGCAACTGCGACGAGCACATGATCGTCGAGCGCAAGGACGGCAGCCTCTGGATGCTGATCCGGACGGACTACGGCATCGGCGAGAGCACCTCTACCGACGCCGGAAAGACCTGGACACCGGGGCAGCCTTCAGGCATCCAGCATCCCGTGACGCGCTTCTTCGTACGCCGCCTGGCCTCAGGCAGGCTGCTCATGGTCCGCCACGGCGAGCAGGCCGGGACGCATCGCTCACACTTGACGGCCTACCTCTCCGACGACGATGGGAAGACCTGGGTTGGTGGCCTGCTCCTCGACGCCCGCAACGGCGTCAGCTACCCCGATGGCACCCAGGGGCCTGATGGCACGATCTACCTCATCTACGACTACGACCGGGGTGGCGACCGCGAAATCCTGCTGGCGACCTTCAAGGAGGAGGACGTCCTCGCGGGCAAGCCGGTGACGGAAGCGGTCCGTCTGCGCAACCTCGTGAACCGGCCGCCGCTGGTGATGCGCAGCAATGCCGACGGTGAGCCACTCGCCGGTCCCGGAGCACGCCTGACCTCCGCGGCCGAGCTCGACGTGGCCAAGTATGGCGCGCTGCTCTTCACCGACCGCACCTACCGCTTCGAGCACCTTCCCGAGGAGCTGGTCGGCAAGGCCTTCCTGCGGTCCTCGATCGGCGCCTGCGAGGCACGGTGCACCGCTGACGGCTACGTCTGGGTCCTGACGCCCTCCGAGGGCCGCAACCGTGACAGCCTCGAGAAGCCTCTGCTTCAGCAGGGCTTCACGAAGGTGGTGCTTCGCGAGTTCCGCATCTTCGACGGCATGGCTAACGCCTGCTCGGTCTTCCAGAAGAAGCTTGCAGCCGGTGACAAGCTGCAACTGGGCAAGTGGTCGGTCGTGCTGTTCGACCCGCAGTAGCCACGGGCTTGCTAGACCACCGGGCTTGCTAGACCACCGGGCTTGTTAGACCACCGGAAGCACCTTCGAGCCTGGCACGTACTGCCGGAAGTCCGGCACCCGAATCGGCGCACCTTCCAGGGCTATCGACTGCTCGCTGATAAGCCCCGGGACTGTGATGTCCAGCGCGAAGTGGACGTCCAGCGCCGGTGGACGCTGCTCGAGGGCCGCCTCGGCGAAATCGCGGGCAACCCAGAAGTCCGTGCCGCCGTGGCCGGCTGAGGCGACCTCCTCCGGCGGCGTCTGCATCTCGGAGGGCAGAAACTCCTCCGCGAAGTCCGTCAGCGGGAGCCAGGTGGAGTTGTCCGGCGAGCGCCCCTTGAGCCACACCTTCGCCGTCTCCTGAGGGCTCCGTGCCGACTCGTAGCAGCCTTCCGTCCCCTGCAGGCTGTAGGCGCAGGTGATGTGCGGACGCTCCGAGAGGATGTCCTGGCGCACCTTGACCATCCCGCCACGGGCCGTCCGGCAGGTCATCAGGATGCAGTCCTCCTGCTCGTAGGGCTTGCCCTCGGTGTCCAGGTAGTGGTGGCCGCTGCCGAGGCACGCCACCGAGGTGATCCGGTCCTCGATCCACTGCAGAACGGGGCCCAGTTGATGCGTCGGATAGGTCACGCCATTGCGCCCGGACTGCCAGCGCCGTCGCCAGGGCGTCGTCACGTAGAGCTCGCGCAGAGCATGGATGTACTCGCCCTCGGAGAAGTACAAGTCGCCGAACAGTCCCCGGTGCGCCATCTCTCGCACGAGCACATTCGGGGTCATGTAGCAGCAGTTCTCGCTGATCATGTAGGTGCCGCGGCTGTCCCTGACGGCGTCCAGCAACTCGCAGCACTGCATCAGGTCGGTCGCAGCCGGTACCTCGCTGAGGACGTGGAGGTCGCGCCGCAGTGCCTCGACAGCCTGCGGAGCATGCAGAAACTGAGGCGTAGCGATCACAACGGCATTCACGGTGCCGCTGTCCAGCATGGCGGCATAGTCGCTGAATTGGTGGGGAATCTCGTACTCCTGGGCCACCTGTGCACACCGTTCGGGCAGCAGATCACAGACCGCCGTCACCTGGCAGCCCGCAACCGAGCGCACGCCCTGGATCAGCGAAAGCCCGCGCCGGGCACCGACAAGACCAATACGCAAGGACATGGTCAAAACCACCTATGGAGAGTGAGAGGAGGCGTCGAGCGCGCCTTTCGCGGGTGCCTCGGCGAATCCTCCTCGAACCTGCGAGAGACGGCGACCCAACACCACGGAGCGCAAGCCCCCCAGGGAGGACGAAACGTGTTCGGATTGCTCTGTGCGATAGCTGTGGCAGTCATGCTGGTTGCTGTCATCAGCCCGGCGTCATGCCAGCAGGTGACGCCCGACGACACGAGGATGAACATGGAGGAGCTCATGCAACCGGGGCTCCAGGCGTGGACCATCTCGGCCGGCGCCGGCTTCCAGCATAACCTCCCGACGGGCCCGCGCAGCGACCTCATCGCCGACGGATTGGAGGTCCGCTGGGAGCGCTACGACCATCCTGACCGCGCCCTCGGGCTCACCCTCGGTTACGCCAAGCTCCGCAATATCCCCGAGTACATCAACACGGTCGGCTTCGTCGGGAGCTACCGGCAGTACTGCTCCATCAAGCCCCGGCGAGCCATCTACTGGGAAGGCGCTGTCGGATTGGTCCACTTCGACTCGCTGGTGCGCGAACTCGCGACCCACACCAACTTCACCGAGCACGTCGGCTTCGGTGTGCAGTGGCCCCGTGGGGAGGCAGGCGCCTGGACCCTCGGCTACCGCTTCCAGCATGTCTCCAACGCAGGCCGCAAACGCCCCAACATCGGGCTCAACGCCAGCGACCTCCAGATTGGCTACACCACGTACCTGCGGTGAGGCCCCTCCACCGGGGCGATGCTACTGCGACCCACCGGAGTCGGCCACCGGCGTCTTGCGCTCGTACTCGGAGATCAGCTCTCTCGCCTTCTTGTCGCCGCCCTCGGTCGTCGGGATACCTGGAAAGGCCTTCACACTGAACCCGCTGCCCTTGGGGTGCAGTCGTCCCAGTTCTGAGGCGCCCGGCAGAATCGTCGAACTAATGAGCAGCACGCTCTGGTGATGCACGACGGCCGGTGACCGCTTGAACCGGAAGATCTGGCCGAGGTACGGAATCTGACCCAGTATCGGAATCTCGGCGTCCGGACGCCGGTGGCTCGTCTGCACCGAGAAGGTCGAGACGGGAAACAGGTCAAGGGACTGTACCCGGAACTCCACCTGCTCCGTCTCCGACTTCCCGATCGTGTGATCTGCGATCCGGTTCAGCGGGTCCTTCGCCGCGCTATCGGCCGAACCAGACACCCGCGGCGCCTCCCGGGAGACCTTCGCATACAGAGAGAGCTCTGCCGCGTCGCCATTGGGCCCCACATGCGGCGTCACGGTCAGCGATATCCCGTCCTCAAGCTCCGACCACACCTGCCCTCGCTGCTGAGACGCCGCCATCAAGACGGCCAGCTTCTGCGCAACAGACAACTCCCCGCTCGCAGCCTGGATCACCTCGCCGGTCGTGCTCGCCTGACTGCTCGTAGCGGTGTCGGTGCCCTTCAGGTACTCCGCGATCTGCGGCTGAAGCGCCTCGGCGGTCTCCAGCGCCTCCTTGAGCGAGGTCGGTGGCGTGATGTCGAAGTAGCTCATTGCCTTCCCCGAGACGGTCGCCGATGACCCGTCCAGGGTCGTGATACTCGTGTTCCCGACCAGCCCCACAACGCGGCTGCCCGAGCTGCGAGCGAGGACGCGGAGGTCCTCCAACAGCGGATCCAGGTACAGGTTCTGCACGTCGTCGTGCAGTGCCCTCAGACAGGTCCGCACGACCTCGTCAAGAGCGCTCGCGGAGGCCATGAACTCTTCGGCACTGAGCTCCGGCGTCTCCTGCACGGCACGGCTCGCAATCGCGTACTGCAGGAAGGCGATTCGCGCCCGGTTCGTCGTCATGCCGGACCGAACGGCGATCCACCTGTGCGCGGAGGCATCGTAAGCGCCACCGAGGCTGGTGAGGAACCGCTCGAAGCTCCGGTCCTTTTGCTCCTCGGTCAGCCACGCACAGCCGTGGGTCACAGACTGTAGCCGTGAGGCCAGTGACTGCACAGTGGCGGCCGGGTCCTGGGCGGCTGTGAGGAACAACAGGGCATCGAAGAGCCCCTGCACGCGTCCGGGCGTGAGCGCAATCTCATAGCCAAGCTGCTCCTTGTCCGTCATGGCCTTCGAGAAGCGGTCATCAGGGCGAACCAGGGCTGCTGCGTCCAGAATCGTCTGCACTGCATCATGGATGGCCACACGCCGGGCCCCAACCAGTGTGCTGATCTCGGCCACAGCGCGAGACACCGCGTTTGGACTGCTCCCACTCACCTGCACTCCCCACAGATCAAGCCGGACCTCCGGCCGCGGCAGGTCGATCTGGGCGATGATCCCGCGCATCCGCAGCAGGTCGGTGTCGTTGTCCGCGCTCACCGCGATGGCACTGGTCCCGCAGGGCGTCACCGACACCGACTTGGGGATCAGCGAGAGGGTGCGCAGGATGCCGACGACCGCTGTCGCGTCGCGCAGGTAGTACAGGCGCACCACCTGGACGCGAAACCTGGCCGAGTCGTCCGCTGGCTCCTCGACCCCGGCGATCATCCGGATCATCTCTTCGACGTCTGCGACAGCGCTGTCGTCCGCGGCACTGACCATGATGCGGTTGTCGCCGATGGCCTTCAGCTTGGTGCCGGGCGCCACCAGGTCCTCCAACGCAGAGACGACCTTCTCCGCATCACTGGGCGGCTTGAGGGTGATGACGCGCAGCACGCCGGTGTCACTGGTCTCTTCCTGCGCCCTCAGCGGACCGGCGAGCATCCCCACCAGCAGCACCACCACAGCAAGCGACAGCAGAATCCGTGTACCCACGGTAGCCCTCCCTCTCTACTCTTGACCGCGTCCGGTGTTGCAACTCAGTCCCCGACGTGACTTCAGGCCCCTTGGCCTGGACGTGCTCCACCACGGCTACTCAAGGGGCTCAGGTAGCCGCACCAGCGCTCCCACAGCTTCTCGCGTCCTTCCGGCGAGACCCGTTCACGAAGCTCGTCGCTGGAGGCCCCGCGATCGACCATCTCCTTGGCCTCCCGTGCCGCACGGACAAAAGCGAGCACCTTGGGGACGGTCTTCGTGTTGCACATTCCCTCCGCAACAGTCGTCGTCACTCCGCAGGCGCCATCGGCCGCCGACTGGAACACAAAGTCCTCCACCTCCTGGCAGGTCATCTCCGTGTAGTGGAAGCTCCCTAGCCGCCAGACGAAGGGCACGCGGCACTCCCGCGCGATGATCTGTGGGGTCAGACGCGGCGAGATCGACGGATCGTAGCGCACCAGGCCGATGTCCTCAAGGAAGCGAAGCTGCTCCGGTCGCAGGTCCTCGACATGCGCATGGCGAGCGCCGGTGGTGATCCCACGGTAGTACTGCTCCCAGGCGGGCAGCACAAGGTCGGCAAACAGATGGGGCGGAATGAAGCTGGAGATGTCGTCGGCCATTCCGCCGCCCGTGGGGTTCACGGCCGGGACTCCGCGCACAGTGCTCGCGAACCGGTGGAAGTCCAGGACGCTCCGCACCATGGCCGTCAGGAACTCCCGCACCAGCTCCGGCGCGTCCATCACCTCCATGAAGAACCCGTCGCCACGAAGCTCATAGGCCGTTGTGATCGGCCCCTCTTCGCCGAATCCAAAGCCCACTTGCTCGCCGGCAAAGGCCTCTCGCATCTTCTCCAGGAAGTCCAGGTAGAAGGGGACCATACCGGCTGTTGCGAAGTCCACGCTCTCCTTGAGCGCCCCGATCCCCTCCTGAAGCGACCCATACACGTGCGTATGGGCGACCTCTCCCCCTTCCGGAAACAGCAGCTGCGACCCCAGGCAGTTGACGTGCCCGTAGCTGATCGCCGGGGTCGCGGGGGCCGGCAGGCTCACTTGCCCTTCGAACATCTCGCGCAGGATCGGCCGACCCTTGCGGTAGGCCTCGATGCACGCCGAGGGGTCCAGGTTGAAGTCCCGAATCCCGATCGCACAGACTTCCCGCAGGGCTCCCTGACTGCCACTGGCGGACCAACTGAAACCCGCCTTCTCGCGGGCAACCTCGTAATCGGGTCTCGCCATCGATCAGTTCCTCTCATGCTTCAGCGTCTCGTCTAGAACCTTCTCCGGCGCTTCCCCAGGGTCCTTCAGACGGCCCTGCGAAGGTCTGCGTGCTGCCGGCGAGGAACAGGGCCATCGGTCACAAGCCCCAACACCTGCAATCATCCCCTGGGAGGGATCGTCACATGCCCAAGATCGTACTCATCGGAGCGGGCAGCGGCTTCGGCAGCCGGCTCTCTGTGGACATCCTCTCGTACCCCGAGCTTCAGGACAGCGACCTGTGCCTGGTCGATATCGAGCAGGCCCGCGTCGACGGCGTCGCCGACTTCGTCCGTAAGGTGGTCGACCGCCACAAGCTACCCACCCGTGTCTACGCAACCACCGACCGCCGCGCGGTCCTCGAAGGCGCCGACTACGTGGTTGTGGCCATCGCCGTCGGCGGACCAGCCTACAACGGTGTGCCCTACTACTGGGAGATCGAGATCCCCAAGAAGTACGGCGTCAGTCAGCAAGTCGCAGATACCGTCGGCGTCGGTGGCGTGTTCCGCACACTGCGCACGGCTCCTGAGATGCTGCGTATCTGCCGCGACATGGAGGAGCTCTGCCCCAAAGCCTGGCTCATCAACTACACCAATCCCATGTCCATGCTCTGCTGGGCCATGTACAAGGCCACCAAGATCAGGGGCGTCGGCCTCTGTCACAGCGTCCAGGGAACCCACAACCAGCTCTGCGGCTTCCTCGGCCTTCAGGCCAATCAGGCCACCAGTTGGGTCGCGGGCATCAACCACCAGTCGTGGTTCTTGCGCTTCGAGAAGCGTGGCAGTGCCTGGAGCCAGGGCGAGGACCTCTACCCGGCTCTCTTCGAGGCCGCTAAGAACCCCGAGATCTTCAACAAGGAAGCCGTGCGCTTCGAGATGATGAAGCACTTCGGCTACTTCGTCACCGAGTCCAGCGGCCACAACTCCGAGTACGTTCCCTACTTCCGCAAGCGCCCCGAGCTCTTCGAGCAGTTCAACCTCAAGCACCGCGAGCCGACCAAGGATGGCGATCGAGCCAAGCGCTTCTGGGAGCAGGACGTCCCCGGCGCGGGCAAGATCGATGACGACGCCTTGGCCCTCAAGCGCTCCCAGGAGTACGCCTCGGGCATCATGTACGCTATTGAGACCAACGGTCTGTTCCGCTTCAACGGAAACGTGCGCAACGATGGCCTCATCAGCAATCTTCCCGACGGCTGCTGCGTCGAGGTGCCCTGCATGGTCGATGGCACCGGCATCCGCCCCTGCGGAATCGGCGCTCTTCCCGTGCAGGTTGCAGCTCTGAACCAGGTCCACGTCGCCGTGCAGCAGCTTACCGTCGAGGCTGTGCTGGAGAAGGACCTCAACAAGGCCTTCATGGCTTGCGCCCTTGATCCGCTAACAGCGGCGATCTGCTCCCTGGCCGACATCCGCTCGATGTTCGATGAGTTGGTCGAGGCCGACCGGCCCTGGCTCGGCGACATGTTTGCCTGAGCCCCTGAGGTAGACCCAGAATCGCACAGACGGTCCTTCTGACCTTGCCAAGCGCGAGAGGAGTGCAGGCCATGCCCAGGCCCAATGTGATCTACATCAACTCCCATGACACGGGGCGGTACCTCCAGCCCTATGGGTATGCCGTGCGAACACCGAACCTGCAGCGTCTGGCCGAGCAGGGCGTTCTGTTCCGCCAGGCCTACAATGCCGGGCCAACCTGCTCTCCTAGTCGCGCAGCCCTGGTCACCGGGCAATGCCCGCATAGCTGCGGGATGACCGGCCTTGCGCACCGCGGCTTCGCCCTGAAGGACTACAGCCACCACCTGCAGCACACCCTTCAGCGCAACGGGTACCGCACCTACTTCACCGGGGCCCAGCATGTCGCAGGAGGCCCGGGGAAGCCCCCCTGGGAGACCATCGGCTACGACAAGTGGCTGGGTCATCAGGGCCATCTCGCGGCGCGGGACTTCCTAGACTCCCGTCCAACCGAGCCCTTCTACCTGGAGGTGGGCTTCAACAACACCCACCGGGAGTTCGAGGCGCCGCAGGACCCGCGAGACGACCCTCGCTACACGATGCCGCCTTCCTGTCTGCCCGATGTCCCTGAGGTCCGGCGCGACTTCGCACGCTTCAGGTCCGATGCCGCGCTCCTGGACGCGAAGATGGGCATGGTGTTCGAGGCCCTCGACCGCAACGGGCTCGCGGACAACACGCTGGTCATCTGCACCACCGACCACGGGATCGCCTTCCCGCGGATGAAGTGCCAGCTCACCGACCACGGAATGGGCGTCATGCTGATCCTCCGTGGCCCCGGTGACTTCACCGGTGGCAAGGTGATCGACGGGATGGTCTCGCACATGGACCTCTTCCCGACCCTGTGCGAGTACCTGGGTCTTGAGGCCCCGGACTGGCTGGAGGGCGTATCCTTCCTGCCGCTGGTGCGCGGGGAAGCGGAGCAGGTCCGCGAGTACCTGACCTCCGAGGTCACCTACCACGCCGCCTATGAGCCGATGCGCTGCCTGCGCACACCGCGCTACAAGTACATACGGCGCTTCGATGAGCGCAGCAGCATGGTCTTCCCAAACACCGACGACGGCTCCAGCAAAGCCTTCCTCATGCACAACGGCTGGGCCTCACAGCCACGGGAGCAGGAGATGCTGTACGACCTGATCTTCGATCCCTGCGAGACCAACAACCTCGTCGACCGCACCGACCTGCACTCGACCCTCTTGGACCTGCGGCAGAAGCTCGAGCAGTGGATGCGCGACACAAAGGACCCTCTCCTCGACGGTCCGGTCCCGCTTCCCGAGGGCGCCGTGGCAAATGACCCCGACGGCTTCACCCCGAGGGACCGCCCGGACGCACGGTCCTAACAGTCGCACGCTCTGCCCTTCCCAAGCACACAGAAGGCTGACCCAGCTCCATCGGGTCAGCCTTCGTGATTCCGCGGGCGTACAATGGCAACGAAGCGTAGCGCAGGTCTTCTCGACGTCCGATACGTGATCCAGATAACAGCACCCTCGGGAGAACCCTTCCGGCGCTCAGTCGTCTGTATCCAGGACCTTTTCCACGTTTCTGCGTAACCTTTAGGTTATCTTAATTGACAATCCGGCTACCACTGCTTAGCATTTGCTAATGTAGAACGACGCGTCCTTTCCTATAGCCATGGCAGGTATGGGGACACAGATATAGGCCCGGCCCAGCCTGCACGTGCCAAGGGTGAACAGCTTTGCCGGACACAGTGCGCAGGGGCTTGCGCCATGGTGACCACAAGGCTTTGGAGACCGCCAGTTGTCAAGCCCCAGACCTCGACCGTACCAGCCGTGAACACCGTAACGCACGCGTCGACGTGAGCGCCCTAAAGCGTGAACTGCTCCAGTCGGCAGTACTGCGCAGACTCCTTAACCCTGATAGGGGGAACCACCCGTGAGTAGAGCGAGGGTTCTGGTCGTCGGAAGCAGCACCGACACACAGGAAGTGATGGAGCGCAAACTGCAGGAAGCAGGCTTCGACGTGCTGGTCTGTCCGGCAGGCAGCGACCTGCAGGAGGCCTTGCACGAGCATAAGCCTGATCTGGTGGTGCTGGACCTCGAACTGGCGGACCGACACGGTCTCGACGTCTGCCGTGAGGTTGCCGCCGCCCGTGGACGTGGAGTGATTGCCCTCGCGCCCGAAGGGGACAGCGTCAGCGGCATCGTGAGCCTCGAACTGGGCGCAGATGACTTCATCTGCAAGCCCGTGGACATGCGCGAGCTCAGTGCCCGCGCGAAGGCGGTGCTACGCCGGCTGCAGAGCGGAGGAGTCGAGGCCGAACCCGGATCGCTCCGCGTCGGGGGGCTGGAAGTCGACGAGCGGACCCATCTTGTGCGCGTGAACGGTCGCTCGCTATCCCTCGGACCGATCGACTGCATGATCCTCTCGACCCTGATGCGCCGCGTAGGCCACGTCTGCACTCGCGAGGAGCTGTGCGAGGCCGCCTGGGGCCAGGCACATCAGCCCGCCCACAAGCTCACCATGCACATCAACAACCTGCGCAACAAGATTGAGCCCGATCCGCGTCGACCGCGCTACCTCCTCACGGTCCGCGGCGTCGGCTACAAAATATCCGACCGACCGGAAACCTAGCGCAAACCGACGCAGAACGTCCCCTCTGATCCTGTCGCCGGACGTTCTTCCTCTACCAAGGCCTCGCAAACAGCCGCCCGCTACTCAAGGGGCGGCTGTTTGCTTGCGTCGCGGAAGGTCAACGGCAGCCCGGGCGGGAAAGACAGCAGTCACTCGCAGCCAGGGCAGCACCGACCACCAGGTCGGCCTGATTCCTGGCGCAATGCAGAAGCTGAGGACCCTCGGATGACTGAACTCACGAGCCGCGAACGCATCGACAACATACTGCACAGAAGGCCGGTCGACCGCATCGGAGTGTTTGAGCACTTTTGGGGTGACACCCAGCGGGTGTGGATGGAGCAGGGGCATCTGAAGCCGGGCGAGAACCTCGCCGAGCACTTCGGCTTCGATCTGGAGCTGTGCTGGCCCTTCAAGATGGTGGCCGACCTCGACTTCGTCGACGAGGTCGTCGAGGAGACTGACGAGACCCGGCTGGTGCGGAACGGCAACTACACGCTGATGCGCAGCCACAAGCTCCATTCCTCCACGCCCGAGCACGTCGACTTCCTCGTCAAGGACCGCGCGGGCTGGGAGGAGCACCTCAAGCCGAAGCTGGTCGCCGACCGGCGGCGCGTGAACTTCGAGGCCTACCGGCGGGTGCGGCAACACGCAGCCGAGACCAACCGCTTCTTCGCCTGGTCCGGCGTCAACGTCTTCGAACTCATCAAGGACGTCTGCGGCCATCAGTGGATGCTCATCGGCATGGCCGAGGACCCCGACTGGGTCATCGACATGGCCCAGACCTATGCCCGTCTGACCGTCGACTTGCAGGACATGCTCTTCGCCGAGGAGGGTCTGCCTGACGGGATCTGGTACTACGAGGACCTGGGGTTCAAGCAGCGCCCCTTCATGTCGCCGACAATGTACCGCGAGATACTCCAGCCTGCGCACACCTACACCATCGACCGAGCCAAACGCGACAACCTGCCCGTCGTCATGCACTCCTGCGGGTATGTCGAGCCGCTGCTGCCCGGCATCGTCGAGGCGGGCGTGGACTGCCTGCAGGTCATCGAGGTCAAGGCCGGCATGGACCTGCTCAAGCTGTACCACGAGTGGGGGGATCGGCTATCCTTCATGGGCGGCATCGACGTGCGCGTACTGTACACCAACGATCTCGCCAGGATCGATGCCGAGTTGGAGGCCAAGATCCCGGTGGTCATGGGCAACAACGGCTACGTCCTGCACAGCGACCACTCCATCCCCAACACCGTGGACTACGCCTCCTACCGGCACTTCGTCCAGAGAGGGCTTGAGCTCGGAACCTACCGAGACTGAGCCGCTCGGCCCTGTCGGCGACGGCTGCAGGTGAGACAACAAGCAAAGGTGAGTCACCATGACTGATGCCCTTGACCGAGCACCGCGACGCGTCCTTCTCGACACCGACATGGGCGGTGACTGTGACGATGCGGGTGCTCTGGCGATCCTACACGCGATGTGCGACCTGGGCGAGGCAGCCCTACTGGGTGTCGTGTGCTGCACCTCAGCGCGCTACACGCCCGGGTGCATCGACGCCATCAACCACTACTACGGGCGTCCCGAGATCCCCGTCGGCACAATCGAGGTCGAGGGGTTCATGGCCGATACCGATCGTGCCTACAGCCGCCAGGTGGCCGAGACCTTCCCCAACAAGATCAGGAACCGTGACAACGCCGAGAGGTCCGTCAAGCTCTTCCGCCGGGTCCTGGCCGCACAGCCCACGGCAAGTGTGGACCTCGTGGCGATCGGGCCACTCCCGAACCTCGCCCACCTGATGGACTCGGAGCCGGACGAGATCAGCTCGCTGAACGGGCGCAGCCTTGTGGCGCAGAAGGTGCGGGAGCTCACGATCATGGGAGGGTTCTTCGGGGAGAGCAAGCCGCATCCGGGAGCCGGCGAGTACAACTTCGCCAACGATGCCCCGGCCGCTGCGGCCGTTGCGAAGGACTGGCCGACACCGATCCTCTACTGCGGTTGGGAGATCGGCAACGCCTGTCCGACCGGCTCGAAGCTCACCGGGCACACACCGGAGACGAACCCGGTGCGCAAAGCCTATGAGCTGTACCTACACGGACCCGACCGGGCCCGACCCAGCTTCGACCTGGCCACGGTGTATGCCGCCGTGCGGGGTTGTGAGCCCCTGTGGAAGGAGAGCGCTCCAGGCCGCTGCATCGTTGACCCCAAGACCGGGCAGAACACGTGGGAGGACCTGCCCACAGGCAAGGACCGCTACATGATCCCACTCGCAGAGACTTCCGTCGTTGCTGAGCGGATCGAGGAACTGCTGATCAAGGCGCCAGCCAGACAGTAGGCGTCTCAGTCGCCGCTCTCAAGCACGCGCTTGACGACCTCGCCGACGGTGTCGATGAAGCCGGCGCGCTTCTCAACGAACACCCCATCGAACTCGATGATCCGCATGAGGTCGCTCGGGCTGTCGGCGAAGCCGCTGATCACAACGACCTTCATGGCTTCCCACAGAGGGTTGTTCTTGATCGCTTTGAGAACGTGCCAGCCGTCGATATCCGGCATGCTGATGTCGACGATCACCACGTCGTAGAGCCGGTCGGCGCAGGTCCGTTCGCAGATCTTGCGGAGAGCCGACCGCCCACTGTTGGCGGTGTCGGACTCAATGCCCATCGTCTGCAGGCGCACCGCCACAGTCTCCACAATGCCGGGGTCATCGTCGGCGATGAGAACTCGGGGCATGGCGTCTCCTCTCAGGTCGACGGCATGCCACACACAGGCGGTCTAGTGCCCCCGTTGGTGCTCAGCCAGGGCCCTCTGCTTGCGGCGCTCGAACTCCCGCTCTGCGATGGCTTCCCGTTTGTCGTACTGGCGCTTCCCACGACACAGGCCCAGCTCAATCTTCGCATACCCACGGCTGTTGAAGTACAGCCTGAGCGGAATCAGGGTGTAGCCCTTCTCGCGCAGCGCACGCTCAAGGCGCCGGATCTCCCGCGTCTTCAGCAGCAGCTTGCGATCACGCGTCGGCTCGGCATTGTCCCGCGCCGGATCATAGGCCGAAATGCGCATCCCGCGGAGCCACACCTGACCGCCCTCGACGGTCGCATACGCCTCCGTGATGCTGACATGGTGTGAGCGTACCGACTTGACCTCGGAACCGGCCAGCACCAGGCCCGCCTCCAGGGACTCGTCGACGAAGTAGTCATGTCGCGCACGACGGTTGCTCGCCACCAGGGTTCCGGAACTCTTGTCGCCGCTCTCCGCAGGCATTCGTTGCACCTCCCACCACTACGACCCAGGATCGTTTCCAGCCCGACCGAACGTGGTCGGCGGCCGGTGTCTACAGACGAAAGGAGCGACCCCATACGGGTCGCTCCGACGTTTCAGCGGCCGGTATCGCGCCTCTCCCCAGGAGCCGAGGCCCTAGTGAAGCAGCCCGACCCGATACCAGGGCCAGAAGATGACCATTGCCTTGCCCAGAACGTTCGGCCGCGGCAGTTCGGGCTTCGCTGCCTCCATCCCGTCGGTCCCGATAAGGTGCCAGCGGTGGCCGTCGTTGGAGTCGTTACGGTTGTCCCCGAACACCAGCAGACAGCCTGGTGGAACAGTGAACTCCGCTCCCGTCTCCGCCCCTTCCGGCCACGTGTACAGCGGCGCTTCCTTGATATACCGCTCACTCACAGGTCTGCCGTTCCGATAGAGCTGGTTGTTGTACACGGCAATCCGGTCGCCCTCAACGCCCACGACGCGCTTGATGAAGTCCTTCTTGGCCGCGTCGCCATCCAGCGCCTGCGGAGGCGCATCGAAGACCACAATGTCGCCCACCTGCGGCTTCTGGAAGTAGTAGGTGAACTTGTTGACCAGGATCCGGTCCTTCGCCTGCAGGGTCGGCTCCATCGATCCCGACGGAATGTAGAAGGCCTGTATCACAAAGGGCCGAAGCACAAGAAACACGAGCAGCACGGCGATCAGCGCCGAGTCGATGAACTCGAGCGCTGCCGGCCGATGGTTGCGCAGAGCCGCCACATAGGCCACCGCCACCCGTGCCAGGACGATAGCACCGACCAAAGCGACGACGTGCCAGGTGTTCTCAAAGGCATACATTGCTTCGGGCTCACACGATAGCAGAATGGGTAGGCGCCGGTCAGGCGCCTACCAGATACGCACAACAGCTAACAGACCCGGCGGGCACAGTCTACTCGGCGGGTGCCTGCTCCTGGGCAGCCGCAGCCTCGGCAGCGATCGCTGCAGCCTCGGCCTCGCGGCGCTCCTTGCTCGCCTTCTCGCGCGCCACAACGACGTCGCGCTCCTGCTCCTTCACGCGAGCCTTCTTGCCCACGCGATCTCGCAGGTAGTACAGCTTGGAGCGGCGGACCTTGCCGTGGCGGACGGTGAGAACGTCGGCAACGATCGGGGAGTGCAGCGGGAACAGACGCTCCACGCCGATCCCGTGGGTCACGCGGCGAACGCGAAGGGCTTCGTCGATGCCGCCGCCGCTGCGCCCGATCACAACGCCCTCGAAGGCCTGCAGGCGGACACGCTCTTCCTTCCCGGTGCCTTCCTTGACCCTCACCATGACTCGGACGGTGTCGCCAACACGGCAGTCCGGCGTGCTGCGCTTCATGTGCTTGGCCTGAACATACTTCAGGAGTTCGTGCATTTTCCGTGTCCCTCGCTCAGATGTTACAACGTGCCAGTTGACGGCGCGGTTCCCGCGCCGGGAAATGCGCCTGTACAAACCTTCTAGTGCTACTCGCCCCGGACTATCTCCGCCAGCAGCCGCTGATCCTCTTTGCTCAGACCTACCTGCGCCAGCAGCTCCGGCCGGCGCTCATAGGTGCGGCGCAGCGACTCCTTGCGACGCCACCGATTCACCTGCGCATGGTGCCCGCTCACCAACTCCCGGGGCGCTTCAAGACCCCGAAAGTCCGCTGGACGCGTGTACTGCGGGTGCTCAAGCAACCCCTCTGAGAAGGAGTCCTCCAGCGGTGACTGCTCATTCCCGACAGCACCCGGCAGGAGACGCACCACTGCATCAATCAGGATCAGCCCCGGCAGCTCTCCCCCACTGAGCACGTAGTCGCCAACCGAGACCTCCTCCGTGACCAGCGCATCACAGACCCGCTGATCGATGCCCTCATAGCGCCCGCAGATCATGATCAGCCGCGGCGACCGCGCTAACTGCTGCACCTTGCGTTGCGTCAGCACCTCCCCGGTCGGTGTGAAGGACACCACCGGAACCGGCTCCCCGCCACGCAACTCCTCAACGGCGGCGAACAGGGGCTCCGGCTTCATCACCATCCCGGGACCGCCACCATAGGGAGCGTCGTCCACCGTTCGGTGCGCGTCGGTGGTCCAGTCGCGCAGGTCGTGGCAACGGATCTCGACCACTCCGGCGGCTTGTGCCCGGCCCACGATGCTCAGCTCCAGCGGGCCGGCAAAGAACTCCGGGAAGATCGTCACCACGTCGATGCGCATTATTCCTCTTCTTCAAGGAGCCCGGGAATCGGCTCGATAACAACCTTCCCGCCGGCGATGTCGATCGACTTCACCACATCCGCGATGGCGGGGATCAGGCAGACCGGCGTCACGTAGACATCGTTGGCGCCTGTGCGCAGAATGTCTTCTATCCGCCCCAGGTCGCGCCCATCGGTGGTCACAACCTGCAGCCCCAGAATGTCGTGCTCGAAGTAGGTGTCCTGCGGCAGTTCCACAACGTCCTCGGCGTCAATCTCCAGGATCCCGCCGATCAGCTTCGCGGCCGACTGCCGGTCCTTCACCCCACCCAGCCCCAGGATCATGAGTGACTTGCTCGTGTGATGCTTGACCGAGCTGACGGTGTAGCGCACCGCCTCACCCTTTGGCATGCGGACCCACAACTGCTTGAGTTCGGCAAAACGCTCGGGGAAGTCGGTCAGTGGCTGCACCCTGACCTCCCCGTACAGCCCGTGGATGGCGACGATCTCGCCGATCACGAACCGCTCGTCACTGGTTGCTGCCAACACTCTGGCTCCTGACTTCCTGGATGAGCTGAGCGACGCTCTCTTCGCCCTCGTCCACGGTCTGGCGCTGGCGTACCTCCACCACGAGGTCGTCCTTGGTGACGATCTCGATGCCGCCCAGAACCTCGGCGATGTTGTCCCCGACCGATAGCTCGACGTAGCTCTCGAGGGTGCCGCGAACGACCTCGGCCCCGTCTTCCAGCTCCTCTACCTGGGCCTTGCGCTCGAGGAGGGCGTCCCGCAGCTCCTGCTGCCGGTGCTTCTCGGCCTCAATCTGCTTGCGAACCGCCATTGCCTGCTGCAGATTGGTGCGCTGCAGGTCGGTGATGTAGGCACGGGTCTGGAAGTCGAGCTGCTGCACACGCTGGTCGACTTCGTCGGCCGCGTTCTGCAGCTCTTCGGCAAGCTCCTTGCGAAGCTTCTCGGTGACGATGGAACGAAGAAGAACGTTGCGCCTGATGGTTACTGACGACATGCTCTTGCCCTCCTGGGGCATCGGAAGAGTAGCCGATCCAACGAGACGGAAACCTCGTCACGACCGGGTCAGGCCCTTGGCCTGTTCCCGAACGGGACGCGATTCGCCGCACGGCCCCGTCGAGACGGGGCTTCGGTCACACTCTTAGGATATGATCTCGACGGTGTGCCGGCGACCATCCGGGCAGGCGACAGCCCGTACGATGGTGCGCAGCGCTTCGGCGATCCGTCCGCCACGGCCGATGACTTTGCCGAGGTCCTCCTGCGCAACGCTGACCTCGTGCACGACCAGGCTTCCACTCTCGACGGTGTTCACATGCACCTGCTCAGGAGTGTCAACCAGGCCTTTGACCAGATATGTGACAAGTTCATCCATGGTGCCCTCCTGATCGGGCGCGTCACTCCAGTGACCTTGCATGACTGCACGACGGTCCTGTGGACCCTTGCCCAGACTCTTGTCGTGGCGCCCTCCGGGCAAGCCTGCAGTCGCCTGCAAGGCAGAGTGGCTCTCGCCTTCCGGTCCCCGCGAGGCTCACTGGCGCCGCTAAGGGAACCTACTGACCGGCCTCGGGAGCCGCCGCGTCCTTCGCATCCTTGGAGATCACGATGCCGGCACGCTTGAACAGGTGGTTCACGGTGTCAGTGGGGACGGCACCCGTCATGAGCCAGTATAGCGCGCGGTCCTTATTGATCTCGACCGTGGCCGGATCCGTGTTCGGATCGTAGTAGCCGATCTCCTCTACCGCTCGCCCGTCCCGCGGCTTGTGCTGGTCCATGATCACTAGGCGATAGTGCGCGTTGTGCTTCGCACCAGTCCTCTTCAAGCGGATTCTTGTTGCCAAGACCGAACGTCTCCCTTCCAGTGTCACTGCATACCAAAATGATGACGCGACCAATCGCGTCAGTGCTTCTCCGTACCAGGGACCGGGACTATCTCATCGGGCCGAAGCGCAGGCCACCTATCTGGAAGCCCTTACCCTTCGCCATCGCACCCATCATCTGCGAGAGCTGGCGGTACTCCTTGAGCAGGATGTTCACATCCTGAACCGTCGTGCCGCTTCCTCGAGCTATCCGACGCTTGCGACTGGCGTTCAACACGTCCGGGTAGGCGCGCTCGTCCTTCGTCATGGAGGAGATGATCGCGTCGACCATGTCGAGCTCTCTCTCATCCAGGTCATCCGGCATTGCCGCACCCATCTGCGCGGCACCGGGAATCATCTTCATCAGCTGGTCCAGCGGCCCCATACTGCGCACCCGCTTGAGGTGCTGGCGGAAGTCCTCCAGGTCGAACTCGGCCTTCAGCAGCTTCTGCTGCAGCTTGGCGGCTTCCTCAGCATCTACCGCGGACTGGGCACGCTCGATGAGCGTAAGCACGTCGCCCATTCCCAGGATGCGCTGTGCCATCCGGTCGGGATGAAAGACCTCGAGCCCGTCCATCCGCTCGCTGACGGTCACGAACTTGATGGGCACGCCGGTCACAGACCGCAGCGAAAGGGCTGCACCACCCCGGGCGTCACTGTCCAACTTGGTAAGGATCAAACCATCAAGGTGCAGCTTCGTGTTGAACCCGTTGGCGACGTTGACGGCATCCTGACCGGTCATCGAGTCGACGACGAGGAGCGTCTCGACCTCCGGGAAACTCGCCTCAATGTCAGCGGCTTCCTGCATCATCGCTTCGTCGATCTGCAAGCGACCGGCGGTGTCGATGATCATCGGGTCCATAGCCCGCTCAACTGCGTAGGAATGGGCCGCGCGAGCGATCGACACCGGGTTGCTCTCGCCCATCGAGAAGACTTCGACCCCGACCTGGCCTCCGACCTGTTTCAACTGCTCAATCGCAGCCGGACGGTAGATGTCGGTCGCGCACAGCAGGGGTCGGGCGCCCTCACGCTTGTAGCTGGCAGCGAGCTTGCCCGCAGTTGTCGTCTTGCCTGCGCCCTGAAGGCCACACAGCAGGATCACCGTAGGCGGCTTGTCTGCCCGCTTGACCGGAACGGCCGCATCACCCAGCAGGTGAACAAGGTGCCCGTGGACGATCTTGACGATCTGCTGCGCCGGGTTCAGCCCCTTGAGGATGTCTTCCCCAAGGGCGGCGTTCTGAATCTCCCGCTGGAAATCCTTAACGACCTGGTAGTGGACGTCCGCCTCAAGCAGCGCAAGGCGGATTTCCTTGAGCCCCTCCCGAATGTCCTTCTGGCCCAGCTTGCCGTGGCCGCTGAGGCGTTTGAACGCCTTCTGTAGTCTCTCGGTCAGGGTATCAAACATTGGTGTATGCCGGGGCGTCCGGCCTCGCGTATTCCTCCCGAAGAGGCCGTGGAACGCCGGCCTCCAGGACCTGTCGAAAGCAGTATCAACGGGTAGGCACAACAAAAATGGCCGCCTGCTGAAGCCGGCGGCATTCCGGCCCACTCGGACACTCCAGCCCCGCGCGCAGCTTAGTATATTGTAACACCCTGGGGTTGTCAACCGCGACCCAGAGGTGTCTACAAGCGGTCCACGTGCCACCTGCGCGACGGCTTGTCCGCTTGCGGGCCCTCACGGCTAGCGGCTGAACCGAACCTGGAGAACGTCACCGTCCTGCACGACGTAGTCCTTGCCTTCGACCCGCGTGAACCCCTTCTCCTTGCACGCGTGCAGCGACCCACCTTCTGCCAGAGCGCCGAAGGGCGTGATCTCAGCCCGGACAAACCCGGCCTGCAGGTCACTATGCACCCTTCCGGCTGCTTCATAGGCCGTCGAACCGCGCCGCAGCGTCCATCCCCTCGCTTCCGCCTGATTGACTGTGTAGAAGACGAGAAGGTCGAGCAGCGCGAAGCATGCCTGCACAAACCGGTCACGAGCAGCCGCTTCCAGTCCGTAGTCCTCAAGAAAAGCCTGCTGCTCGTCGGCCGGGAGCTGAGACAGCTCCTCCTCCAACTCCGCGCACAGGACCAGATGGGGCAGCCCCAGGGCCGAAGCGCCCTTCACCGTCGAGGAGGCCTTCGCCCCCTTCAGGTCATCCTCGGCCACGTTGCAGACCACCAGGATCGGCATCAGGCTCAGCGGGCGGAACCCGCTCAGATACCGACGCTCCTCAGAGGTGAAGCGCGACTGCCGCAGGGGCTTGCCTGCGCTGAGCTGGTCACGGCAGCGGTGCATCAGGTCCATCCGCTGCGGCGTTCGTTCGGCTCTTGGCCCCTTGTTCAGACTCTCCAGATGCTTCTCGATAATGGCCAGGTCGCTCAGCACCATGGCCAGCATGAGGGTATCCAGATCATCGGCCGGATCGAAGGGGTTGCCTTCGCGGTCGACGCTCCCAAAGCACTGCACGATCAGCGCGAAGGCGTCCACATCCCCCGACACGGTGTGCAGGGCGAGTTCCTTGCCACCCGGACGGTTCGCACGCAGTGCCTCGAAGTCGACGAAGGTCACATCGGCATAGGTATGCGTCCGGGGCTTCTCCAGGCGGGCGATCTCGTCGAGACGGGAATCCGGCAGCGGAACTGTCGCCACGGTGCTTCCATGGTGCGTGTCGGCATGGTGACGGCCGCTAAGCACACGAAAGCAGGTCGTCTTGCCACTACCCGGGAGGCCAACCAGTCCGATCTTCATGACTCACTCCCCCTGGGGCGCCAGCCTGAGTTGTCTCTTCCGCGATCACCTGACCTGGTCGATGCCGACCTCCGGCACGTCCAAAACTGGCGGCTATCCCTTCTCCAACTGCTTAAGCACGGCCTGGACGTGTGACCAGGGCACTGCGCCGCCACGGACCATCCGGGGCTCGTCGCCGCTCATATCCACGACGGTCGAGGGGACCCCTCCCGGACAGCGGTCGGCGGCGAGTATCAGCTCTATCTTCCCCGAGAAGTCGCGCCGGACCTCCTGGTGCTCCCGTGCAGCGCGACCGGCGGACGGGTTCGCACTCGTGACCACTACCAGGAAATCGCAGGCCGCGAGAACCGCCCTGGCAATCGGGTGGTCGGGTACCCGCAAGCCAACCGTCGGACGCCCGGCAGTCACCAGGTCGCTGATCTCAGGCACCTTGGGCAGCACGATCGTCAGCGGGCCGGGCCAGTACTTGTCTGCCAGTACCTGGGCAGCCGCAGGCACCCGTGCTGCCGCTCGTTTCAGACTCTCGGCATCCGGCAGCAGGATCGGCAGCGGGTTGTCCTCTCGCCGCCCCTTGACCCCGAAGAGCTTGTGAACCGCGGCATCACTGTCGGCACGGGCCGCCAGACCGTACACGGTATCCGTGGGCATCGCCACGATCCCGCCGGTCGCCAGGACGTGCGAGGCCTCCCGGGCCACCTCCGCCAGATCTCGTTTGAGTGTATCCGCAATGCGTGTGATCATCCTGAGTTGCTGCGCCGCCTCTGCTGTATCTTCCCCGTGAAGGGGTCGTAGTCGAGCTCTTCGCAACTGGTACGCGCATCGACCCCTCCCTTGAAGTGGTCGATGGTGATGGTCATGTGCCCCCGGGCAGCGTCGTCGACGACGCTGCAGCGACAGCGCTTCTCCGTGCCCTGCCAGACACACACTGCCGTGGCCGCCCCTGGTGAATCCGGCTCCAACACGAACTCCTCGTCACCAGGCCCCTTGCGAAGCGCAAGCCCGCCGGAAGCCGTGATCTTCAGCTCAAGCCCCACCTTCCCGTGCAGGTCCACCATCGAGCACCACTCTCCCGGGCCGAAGATGCGACCCGAGCCGGGTATGCCCAGTCCCACGAAGGAGTTGCGCTGCACTCGGCCCTGCTCGTCCAGGTAGAAGTGGGGCACTTGCGCACCGGGGATGTAGCCGGGCGGGTAGAGCATGATGTGGAAGTGCGGCGGGAAGTCCATGTGCCCGCGTGTCGCGGCGGTTTCATGGCCTTCGAGCACTATCCGCCCGTCGAAGGGGTTCTCGCTGTTCCGGGGGCTGAAGCCTCCCAGAAGCTTCAGTGCTTCCCGGGCCGCGAACAGGAAGTTGTTGTGCGCAGCGATCTGCTTGGCCGGCCAGGGGACCGTCTTGTACTCCCGCTCGCGCCGCATCTCCCAGTTGTGGTGCAAGTCGATAGGCAGCCCGCCCTCAGGGTCGTCCAGGACCGTCTGGAGGAGCTGTCCGCGACTGGTGTCGGGCACGAGCCGAAACCTGACCTCCTCGCCCGTGGCCCCGAAGGGGATATCGGTTCGTCCAACCAGGACACGGCTCACCTTCACACCCGGGCAGGTCACCCGTACTTCGGGCAACGCAGTCGGCAGGGCTGCCGTCTCCAGGTTCCAGTACGCTTCCCACTCGTTCTCGCCGCGGAAGGTCTCCTCGTCGAGTGACTTCCACGCCTGAGCCTGCTCGAGCACTTCCAGCTTCGGCGTCGTCGAGCAGCGCCCCGACTGAGCCTTGACGATCTTGACGGAGACCACGACGGGCGACGCCGCCAGGGAGACGGTCGCGCAGACCAGCGCGATGGTGAAGGGACCTTTCATGGTCGGTCTCCTCCGATGCGTCGCAGGAATCTCCGTCACCCGGCCAGGTCTACTCGGCACCCGGCGATATCACGATCTCCTCGGCCGGTGCGGTGTCCAGCTCCAGGACCTCGCCGCTGAACTGGAAGGTCTTGCCGTCCCCGCAGCCGACGGTGCAGGTAGCCTCGCCGAAGGGGTTCGCCAGCCGCAGGTGAGAGCCGGCCTCGCTGACGATGCGCACCAGTTGCAGGCGACCGTTCTCCCGGCGAGCCGAAACCATGAAGGCACCCTCGGCCCGAAGGCCCTCAAAAGACACGTCACGCCACCACCAGGGAACAGCCGGCAGTATCCGCAGCGTCCCGTGCGAGCACTGCACAAGCAACTCCAGGACCGCTGCACCGGCGGCCATCGTGGCCTCGATCTGCATGATCCGCGGACGGCCGGCCATGGTGGTGAAGCCCCGAAACTGGGAGTCGTGCGAGCTGTTGTACCCGCGTCCCATGAAGCAGCGACGGTAGATACCCAGGAGCACGTCCGCCATTTCGGCGTTCCCCGTCCGTGCCTGCAGGATCGCCGCCCAGGGCATGCACCAGCCGGTCCAGCGCCCCATTCCTTGGCTGGTCCAGGTGCCGAAGGACGCGTCGATCAGGGCCCGGTCCTTCTCGCTGCCATGGTAGTCAAAGACGTCAAAGGGGTACAGACCGGCCAGGTGCGAGTGATGCCGGTGGCTTTCCGACAGCGACTGCCCCTCCCACAGGTAGATCTCGCGTCCGTCGGGATCCGTCGCCGCGAGCGGAAGCCGAGCGTCGATGTCACGCCACCGAGCACAGTTCTCCTCGTCGATCGCCAGAACCTCCGAGGCTTCCACAAGCGCCCGGCACAGGAAGTGGATATTCGCCAACTGGAAGCTCGCGTTCTTGCCCCAGGCGTGCTTGCCTGCCCCGCCGAACTCCGGCGACACGCTGACCGGCAGCGACCAGTGCTCGCCGTCGTCCTCGAGCATGGCCTCGTAGACCCGCATGGCCCCCTTCATGAAGGGGTAGGCCGTATCGCGCAGGAATCGCTCATCCATCGTGTAGCGCCACTGCATCCACATCAGTTGACCCGTCCAGGCCGTCGACCCGTGGTCGATCGAACCTGTCCAGAACCCGCCCATGCAGGTGCAGCGGTCGTCCACAGCATGGGGCAGTTGCAGACCATCCTCCACGCCGGCGAAGATGCGGGCGTTCTCCCGCAGACGCGGCTCCCAGCCACGGACCATTTCCCACAGCGGCTCCAGGGCCGGGATGTAGTTCCCGGCGAAGACCGGCCAGTAGCACTCCTGTACGTTGATGTTGAAGTGATAGTCGCACTGCCATGGTGGGAGGCAGTATTCCTCGACCCACGGGCCCTGTAGCGACGCAGCAGGCCCACCAGGCACCGAGAGCCCCGCCAGCTTGTACATCGCCAGGTAGTACAGCAGCTCGCGGTCACGGTCGGGCAGGGCCAGGGCAGCAACGCGAGACCAGTAGCCGGCCCACCAGGAGGCTGTGCGGTCGGAGAGCTGCGCATACCCCGCCTCGGCATGCTCACTCAGGGTCTGCAGCGCCTCCTCACGGGCAGCCTCAGGGGTCTCACCGTAGACGCTGGTGATCAGGATCTCCGTGCCTGCCTCGCTGCGCTTCGCCTGCCAGGCGACACACATGGCCGGCTCGCCCGGGCACTCCTGAACCCACCCGCCGACTTCCTCCCCGTCAAACACCTGGGCCGGCGGGAATCCGTACTTGCGGAAGTGCTCCAGCACTTCGGGAGCGTCCGGCGGCTGCGAGTGGACCTCTACTTCGGTCCCCTCTACCAGAATCGCCAGAACCGGGTCATGCCGCATCAGGGCTGCTCTGAGGGTCGCATCACCCTCAACCTCGATCTCGGCCTCCGAGCTGCCCAGGTCCAGATAGCCGGTGCGAAGCACCTTGCCCTCCGGCAGGCGCAGGTCCACACGTCCCATCGGCAGACGCGTCGGACGAGACGGCCACGACTCATCGCCAGTCCGAGTGCCCTCAAAAGCTCGCCGCAGGCTCTCCTCGTCGTCCTCCTCCAGCCAGCGCTTGAGGTTGCGGTAACTGGCCTCTTCGTTCCAGGTGATCCCGCCGCGGTGATCCCAGTAGTCCTGGCGGTTGATAGTGATGCAGACCTCCCGCTCGCCGCCCCAGAGGAGTGCGCCAAAGGTGCCGTTGCCTAGCGGAACCCCGTAATGCGTCTGCGTCAGAGGGAAATGCCACACCAGTCTCTGAAGCAGGAACGGGTGACGCGATGTCGGACTCATTCAATGCCTCCTGTACGGACCAATCGAAAGACCAGAGGAGCGTTCACGGCTCCGGGCGTGGCAGAGGCTTGGTCTCGCACCTCGGACAGTACACCCGTGTCAGCGCCAGGGCCGTGTCGATGACGTCCTTCGCCTTCATCAGGTGCACCGGCGCATCGCCGATCCGGCCGTCGGTAATCCTGTTTCGTGCCCGCATCGCGCTCTCGAGTGGAGCCCACTCGATCTTGCACGGGCCATTGCGCCACAGCACACTCCAGGCCTCTTGCACCGAGCCGTCCCCAGCGAGGACCTTGCGCGGAAACTGCCGGTACCCCAGGCAGTGTACACGCGCCATGGTCTCCCCGATGTGCGCGGCGGTGTTACGGTCCATCCCCACTCCCAGCAGCAGCACCTTCCCGCCCATATCCGCGAGCTTACCCAGGGGCGACCGACGGTCAAAGGTCAAGAGCTCCAGGTGCTCACGAGTCAGCTCCTCTGCCAGAGGGCCTATCGCTGCATAGGGATGTGTCGGATGCACGCTGCGATGCGCCTGCGGTCTCTTCCGCAGGGCCTCCGTGATCGCGCCATTGTACGAGGGCGTGGTGCGGACATCGAAGACTTCTGCCCGCCCATGGTTGAAGGTCGGGACCATCACGGTGCCGCTCGGACCGACAACCTCCAGCAGTGCATCCACCACAGCCTCTGCCCCACCCTCGACGTAGCCGAAGGCGCTCAGGGAACTGTGGACTTGGAGCAGCTCGCCCTCACAAAGGCCTAGTTCACCTAGGCCGCGCACGATCATCGCCCGGGAGACAACGGCCTTCCCCACCGGATCATACAAAATGTCATCGCTCCCAAGAGGGGGGAGTGTACTCGCTTCTTGATAGGTTATGCAAGCGCGAGCGAATTCCTCCCCGTCCGGAAACCCTCTGGAGACTGCCTGATAGGCTCAAGAACACGGGCCTTCCCCACTCCTTGTCTGAGCCGGGCAGGTTGTAGCCGCAGGACCGGGGAAGTAGCCGCCACGGACGGCCCACCTGCACTTGACGTGAGGTTCGCTGATGGCGTCTCATGAATTGAACGGTCTGTGGCCAGTACCCCGTGAAGTCCGTCGCTTCCCAGGATCCCTGTACATCGGTACCGGCGTCGCCGGTCCTCATCCCCAGGCCTGTGTGGTGGATGCCGACCATACCTTCGCCGGCCAACTACTCTCCCAACGTCTGCACGCCCCGGTGCAGGTGACGTCTCCTGCTGGGAGGGTCGCAGTGCGTCTGGTCGTCGACGCCGACCTTCCCGCAGCACGGCTTCTGCACCCGAACCAGCGCGTCGAGGCTTACACCCTCGCGGTCGACACCCAGGGCATCACTCTCGTCGCCGCCTCAACCGAAGGACTACTGCGAGGCGTCTCAACGCTCCTGCAGCTCTTCCGGGACGAGGGTGACGCTCTCCTCTGCCCGTGTCTGCAGATTACCGACTGGCCCCACTTCCGCTATCGCTGCGCTTCCGATTGGCTGCTGAACGCCGAGATCAACCGCTGGGGCTACGACTGGGGTGACGGTGTCGAGGCCTTCTGCCGCCGCGCCGAGCGCAAGCTCGACTTCTGCTTCGAGCACAAGATCAACCAGGTCTGGTTCGACGGCCTCGGGTGGTCCACTGACCGCACACCCCGCTACGCCGACCTGATGCGACACCTGAACCGCTACGCCCGGCAGCGGGGAATCAGCCTCGTCTTCGCCGGCTACGGTGGCGGCTACGGCACGTCATACCAGGTCTCGGAACTCTACCGCTGCGGGTACCAGGGCCAGGTCTTCCTGAACCGCGAGAGCTACCCGGACGGCCCCGAGTACTTCTGCTGCGGACTGCCGGGCGCTGCCGGAGCCCGACGCTACGGCACCTGCCTCACCAACGACGACCTCCAGGACCTCAAGCTGCGTGAGATGGAGCACTTCGTCGCCACCGTCCAGCCCGGCGCGATGTACCTCCACGACATCGACACCGGCTATCTGTCCGAGAGCCACGAAGCCTGGCTGATGCGTTGCCCCAAGTGCCGCGAGCGCTTCCCCAGCGACGAGATGGCAGACCCTCGGGGCCAGGCAGGAGCCGTCGCCGCGTGGTTCCGCAAGGTCTGCGATCGACTGTCCCAGATCCCGCCGACCTCGGACTACCGCCCTGCCGAGGATCTCTGTCTCCTCTTCACTTCGCCGGTCTACACCCACTTCCGCGAGCCTGGGCAACCCGAGGTCTGGCGCGAGGAAGTCGAGTACTTCCGTGTCCTCAGTTCCCTCCTGGGGCCCGCGCCGCAGGTGCAGTTCGGTATCCGCGAGCAGTTCCTGGAGCCCGACGGCAGCAAGCGCATCGCCCAGTTGGCAGACGCCCTGGAGGCGGTCGGCAACGGTCACGGGGTCTATGTCATCTCCTTCTGCGGCGGCGACAACTACCTCAGCGACGACCTGGTCAATGCCTCCTGCGTCTTCGCCCACCTTTTCGAGGGTGCGCGCTCAGTCTGTCTCTCCAATGGCGGCGTCCACGAGGAGCCGACCCAGCTCCTCAACGCCCGCGCGCTCTGGAGTGGCCCGGAATCGGGCTACGCAGACCAACCGGCTGACGCTTCCCAGGCCCAGTCTCTCGTGGACCAGGTGATTGCCGGGACCTATCGCGCCGCCTCCGTGTTTGGTTCTCAGGGAGCGCTTCACGAGGCTTGCTGTCATCTGTGGGGCCCGGAGGCCGGGGAGCATATGTTCCGCGCCTACACCTGCGAGCCCGACGGTATGCGTGGACCGGTATCCCGCGTCTGGTGGGCCATCACTCGCGAGGTCCGCCGCTTCCGAGGCGATCTGAACGCCCACGGCTGGACCTGGGAGAGCCTGCGCGAGCTCTGGCAGACCCGGGTTCAGGTCACCGCAGAGGCTCTTGAGCACGCCCAGAAGGCCTTGCAGGCCCGCGAGGACCCCGACCTCCGCTGGTTCGTCACTTGCCTGGGTGTCGGCCTGCGCTTCGCCCGAATCGTCCTGGCAGCCGTCGAGGTCCGTTGCGGCGAGGCCAACGCAGGCACTGTCCTGACCGCCTCCCTCGAGGAACTCGAAGCCTACCTGTCGGCCCTTCCTCTCAGTGGCCGCGCCGACATCCTCGGCGGCGACCCGGGATGCTGGCAGGAGACTCTCGAACTCTTGCGCGAGGTGACTTCCGCCTCCTGACCCAGACGCACTAGACATGACGCGACGCAGCATCAAGCCTGAAGGAGATGTGACATGTACGCAACGGTCTCACTGGCACTCATGCTCCTCCTGCTGTTCGCTCTCGTCCTTCCCGCCGGCGCGGCTGAGCTTCCTCAATGGCCGCCGCGGGACTACCTGCTCACGAGCCTCGTCGACGGCATCGAGCCGATCCTCAAGAGCCAGGACCTCGCGACCGGCCGCTTCGGCAGCCAGCCCTGGATCTGCTCCGACCAGAACGTCCTCATCACCCTTGCCGCAGCCTGGTCCATCCAAGACGCGAACAACCCCTGGTACCACAGCGACCGCGTGCTGAACGCCATCGCAAAAGGTGGCGAGGCGCTGGTGGACGATCAGGACGCGAAGGGGATGTGGATCTTCCGCAAGAAGGACAACTCCACCTGGGGCCAGATCCACATGCCCTGGACCTATAGCCGTTGGATCAGAACCTACCTCATCGTCAAGGACGCTCTTCCCGCCGAGTCGCGGGCCAAGTGGGAGAAGGGCCTGCTCCTCGGGTTCAAGGGCATCCGCAGCTACGCCGACGGTGGCATCCACAACATCCCGACGCACCATGCAATGGCGCTGTACATCGCGGGCATCGCCTTCAACAATGAGGAGTGGAAGGAGGCCGCCCGCAAGTTCATGGCGCGAGTAGTCGAGAAGCAGGACCCGTCCGGGTTCTGGTCGGAGAACTTCGGGCCGGTCGTCGGCTACAACGAGGTCTACGTCGAGGCCCTCGGCGTCTACTACACCTTCTCCAAGGACCCTGTGGTCCTTGAGGCACTGCGCCGTTCCGCCAGGTTCCACTCCAGCATGCTGTGGCCCAACGGCTCTCCCGTTCCCTGCATTGACGAGCGGCAGATCTACCACTCGGGCATCGACGCCGGGAACGTGGGCTTCACCTGGACCCCGGAGGGTCGGGGCTACCTGCGGCAGCAGATCGGCCTGGTCATGGCCGCCGGCCGCCTGACCAGTTCCGAGTACGCCGCGAACATGCTTCTGTACGGAGGCACCGGCGACAGCATCCTGCCCGCAGCCTCAGGCGACAAGGCTACCGTCTACCTCGGCAACAAGGACGCCGTCGTCACTCGCAGCAAGCCCTGGCAGTGGGCGATGTCGGCCTACGCCTGTCCCGTTCCGACCAGCCGCTGGATCCAGGACCGGCACAACCTCGTCGACGTCTACTACGACGACTTCGGACTGGTCGCCGGCGGCGGCAATACCAAGCTGCAGCCCTACTGGTCCACCTTCACCGTCGGCGATCCCGAGCTGCTCAAGCAGAAGGCGGGCGACGAGAGCCCCAACTTCGCCCCCGCCATCGACCTGAAGTGGACGCCGGACAAGGCCACCCTATCTGACGCGGGCGACGGACAGAAGCTGAGCCTGCAGTACGGTAGCCAGAGCTGCAGCGTCTCTGTCCTCCCCGAGAACGGCAACCTCAAGCTCCTCTACGAGGCACCCGCGGATCAGCGCGTCGAGGCACACCTGCCGCTGATGAACCGGGCCAAGCGCATCGTCCTTGCGGATGGCACCAAGCTCCCTCTGGGCGAGTCGCTGACACTCACTTCCGAGCAGGTCGGCCCGTGGTTCGCCTACGGCGACCTGAAGGTCACCATGCCCACAGGCGCGCGCCTGCTGTGGCCTGCCATGCAGCATGATCCGTACACGAAGGACGGTCACTCCGGGCTGTCCGTCGCCAAGCTCGTCCTGGCAATGCCCTTCACAAAGGGCGTCTCCCGGCAGGAAGTCGTTCTCTCCCGCGTACCGGTCGAGAAGTTCGACGGCACCGTCTTCGAGGCCCGCGATCTGAAGTTCGCCGTCGCTGGCGATGCCTACACAAAGCGCCTCGATGACCTGGGGTCGCAGTTGCTGGGTGGCAGGAACCTCGGCGCGTCGCTCGCCTTCACCGTGCCGGTTGAGAAGACGGGACGCTACGAACTCCTCGGCGACTTCGTGATCGCGCCCATGTATGCCATCGTCCAGGTCAGCGTCGACGGGAAGCCCGTCGGCGCGCCCTACGATGCCTGGTACCAGGATGTGGACTCCGGGGATCGCACGTCCTTCGGGGTAGTCGACTTGTCTGCGGGCGACCACGAGGTCAAGATCACGGTTCAGGGCAGGAACGAAAAGTCCACGGGCTACCTGGTCAGCGTCAAGCGCTGGCTGCTCAGGAACGCCAAGTAGCTCTCTGGCTGGTCCGGTTCCACTGGGGCCGGGCCAGCCCTTCCACCAGTGGCGACTTGGGGACTGTGGCCAACGCCCTCGAGCCGGTTCCGCGCGACCTCTTACTCTGAGGTCGCAGGAGGCACAGCTTCGGACGGCTCAACCGCGCAGAATTGGTTGTGCCGTCCGGCGATCCCTGTCAGGATTGCCGCTGCCACCATTCCCACCGGCCACAGGTGCCAGACGGTTCGCCAGGCCGCCGCGGAGCCCCGTACCTGTCCAACACGGTCCATGATGTGACCCGAGGCCCAACCCGAGGTCGCGGAGCCGACATAGCCCATGGCATCCACGAGTCCGGCAGCGGTACCTGCCGAAGCGCTCCCGGCGATGTTAGTCGGCATGGCGCAGGCGATCAGCGCCGCCGGTCCGGCTGAGAACATGCCAAGAGCCATGAGCCCCAGGGGCAGGAGACCCGGCATGCGCTCCATGAGCGCGGGGAAGTTGTAGGTCAGTACGGCCAGCACCAGCAGCGGTGCCGGAACCACCCACCAGGGCAGGCTGCGGCGGGTTCGCCGAGCCAGGTAGGTAAGCAGCGCGCAGCCGATCGCCCCGCCCAAGGGCAGCAGGAAAGCCTTCCGAGCCGCCTCCTCGGCAGAGCATCCGCCGGCCTCGGCCAGGAAGTGCGGTGTCCAGTCCAGCAACCCGTGCCAGCCGAAGCACAGGCAGGTACTCCCCAGGGCCACCATCCACAGCCACGGACTCGCCAGGCTTCGCAGCACCGTAACCAGGGGCATCTCCTGCTCCCCTGCTCCTCCCGCAGTTGCCGCCTCCCCCTCCTCGTCCGGCAACCCCAGGTCACCCGGGCCCTCACGCACCACCAGCAGGAACAGCCCCACAACCGCGAGGCAGACCCAGCCGGGGATCCAGAAAGCGTAGCGCCAACCGTGCTCACCCGTCGCATAGCCCGACAGAAGCCAGCTCAGACCGCTGCCGAGGATGTAGGCCGTACCAATCGCGCCCGAACTGACATCGCGCAGGCGCGGCGGGAACCAGTTGGCGAGGATGCGCACGATGGGCGTCCATCCCAGGGCCTGCAAGTACCCGTTGAGCGCCCACACCGCCGCCATCCACGGGTAGCTGTCGAGGTGTGAGAACACGAGGTTGAGAAGGGCCGAACCGGTGAGCCCGATTGCGATCATCCGACGCGGACGCAGGTGGTCGGCCAGTACCCCGTTCACCAGCTGTCCCGTCGCGTAGAAGCTCTTAAGCAGTGCCAACATCAACCCGAGTTGGTTCTTGGAGACACCACGGTCACGAGCAAGCTGCCCCTGGGCGGCCGCCAGGTTCACGCGGCACAGATAGAAAGCTGCGTAGGTGACCCAGAGCGCCCCGAGTATCCCTTTGCGCCATCGGGACAGCGCAACACGAGCGTCATCGTAGTAGGTCGTCGGCGAAGGCATGGCCGGTGGTTCGGCAGCCCCCCCGAGGTGACCTCTTGCCGACCTTTCACGCAGGGGAGGTCCTGTACACTTCGCGAGGAATTGTCTAGCCAGTCGAGCTCAACAATCGTCTCTGGAGGACCGCATGGACAGCGCCCGCAGAAAGCAGCTTCTCGCAGATCACAAACCTCCCGTGGTATGGCCCGGTGAGCCACTCCTCGGAGGCTGGTATGGAGAGGAAGAGATCGAGGTCGTCGTCAACACCATCCGGACCGCCATGGACTGGACGGTGGGTTTCGGCTTCATCTGCAAAGAGATCGAAGACTTCGAGCGTGCCTTCGCCGACTACTGCGGCGTAGGCGATTCCGTCTCCATCAACGGAGCCGGAACCGGCCTCGATATGGCCCTCATGTGCCTTGACCTGCAGCCCGGCGACGAGGTCATCGCCCCATCAGTCAACTTCCGCGCTGCTCCCGTGGCAATCATCGGCCAGGGCGCAACCTGGGTGCCCGGCGAGATCGACCCGCGCACCTTCCAGCTTGACCCGGCAGACGTCGAGCGCAAGATGACCGCCAACACCCGCGCGATCCTGCCGACCCACATGAACGGCATGTCGGCGCCGATCGACGACTACCTTGAGATCGCCAGCCGTCACCCGCATCCCAAGTACGGTCCGGCCAAGGTCATCGGCGACGCAGCACGGTCCTGCGGTGGCGGCTACAAGGGCCACAAGATCGGTTACGGAGCCTGGATGACGGTCTTCAGCTTCCACACTCAGAAGCTCATGACCACCCTCGGCGAGGGCGGAGCAGTCACCTGTGACGATCCCGAGGTCGCCCGACGTCTCCGAGCCATTCGCCAGTGGGGCGGCAACGAGTGGTGGGGCAGTAACTACAAGATGACCAAGGTCCAGGCCGCCGTTGGCATGGTCCAGCTCCGCAAGCTCGACGAGATGACCGCCAAGCGCGTAGCCCTGGCTCACAAGCGCACCGAGATGCTGTCCGAGGTCCCCGAACTCACACTCCCCTACGAGCCGCCGGAGTGCGACCACACCTTCTACCTGTACACCTGTCTCGTACCGAAGGACTGGGCCGGGGAGAAGCGCGACGAGCTCCTCCGCATCATGCGAGAGGACTACAACGTCGGCTGCTGCGTTGCCAACCCACCGGTACACAACAGCAGCGACTTCCTGCGCCGACACGTCGGCAACCTCAGCCTACCGGTGTCCGAGGAGACCTCCGCACGTCTCTTCTGCCCATCTTTGCACCCCCTGATGACCGATGAGGACAACGAGTACATCTGCGCCGCCCTCATGGAGACGGTCGAGCGCCTGCGTTAGCCCTTCGCACCGGTCACTGATCCTGCACAAACCTTGGGGCCCCGCATCCAAACCCTTCCGGGGAAGCTGCGGGGCCCCTTCGTCTTCTCCTGGACTATCACTCGTCCGCACCGGAATCAGGCCAGGAATCTCCGCGCCCCTTGCTCGACGAGCTCCTTCTTCGCCCTCGCTACCACCTCTTCGATCGCACCCACTTCCGGACGCGAGACGGGTTGGTAGGACGCCACGAGCTCCTTCCAGCGCTGATTCGCCCGTGTCGCTACCTGCCTCTCCAGGTCCTCGCCACCCGGCGGGTAGTTGGCGGCTCGGTCCATGAACTGCGGCAGCCACAACTCGCCCCGGAGGTGATGAGCGGTGTGCTCAAGCCCGATGAAGCTCGAGCCATACTCCGCCGTCGCCTCGAAGATCGTATCGAGGGCGACTTCGTCCTCTGTCACCTCGAGCCCCTTGTACAGATGCCCCAGCGCCTGGTCCATCTCCACGTCCAGCAGGTACTGCACGGGCGAGAAGGCACGCCCGGCATCCAGCAGCCCCGGGTTGCCGATCCGAGGCGCGCCTCCGCGTGCATAGGCCACGTAGAGCGCCTTCGTCACCTTCTCAAAGGTCACCTGGAGACCGGGCACCTTCCCATCCACATACCCGCGTCCGGCGACTCCAACCCCTCCACCGAAGCAGTGGTCAAACAGCTCGCAGATCGCCACATCCTGCTTTGCCGCCTCAGGTCCGCCGAAGCATCCGCGCGACGTGCGAGGATCGAGAACCCCCGTTGCTGCGGACCCCGAGAACCCAGTGATCAGTGGCTGCAGGGCCAACGCGCCGACCCAGGGGCCAAGAATCTCGGCCGCACCAACGACGATGGCCCCGGCGCGGGTGACCGGACCAGACAGCCCGGCGATGACCATACTGCCCGCTCCGGCGATGGTCTTCCCATACTCCGGCCCCAGGCGGATCAGCTCTCCCGCCCGCTCACTGATACAAAGCGGCGAGGTCATCCAGCCACCACACCCAACGTAGCGCGAGCGGTCGCCGCCCAGAATCTCACCAAACTCCCCGAAGTAGGGGTTGTGCGCAGGGATGAGCGAGACCGCACTGATCGGCTTGTCCGTCAGACGCGCGACCGTCAGGAAGCTCTCCAGCGGTTCGAACAGGGCACTGCTCCCGACCAGCGTCAGCGGAGCCCCAACCGTGGTGACCTCGGGCAGCCTCTGGGCCAG
>JBDKVB010000154.1 GCA_039679385.1 Armatimonadia bacterium
TACTCGTAGGGCCGGGTCGCCTGCATGGGTATGTCCACGAAGCTGGTCGCCCCTGACGGTCGCACCCGCAGGCTGGCTTCCACCGGGTCGGCGGTAGCGACAGTCGCCTGCACCTTCATGTCCTTGCCCTCTCGCCACTGGTCGGGAGCCGACACAAAGGCGGCCGGCGGCTTCGTGCTAGAGGCCGGCGCCACGAAGGGCACCCCGGGTACCGTCTCAGGCACTGCAACGCCCGCTTTGGCGAGCACGTACATCCCCGGACTGAGCTGCATCTCGCCGGTGACGGTCGAGGCCGGCTTGGGTCGCCCTTCGGCATCGCAGGCCAGGAGCGAGAAGCTCGACCCAAGGTCTGGCAGCGTCACCGTCATGCTGTGCCTCGCCCACAGGACACGCACCTTCTCGCTGTCGCCACCCGAGTAGGGATCGGCGACCATCACCGCATCGGGGTACACCTGCAGCTTCCACAGCCCCGGTGCGAGGCGCTCCAGGAAGTAAGCGCCGGTTCCCTCGTAGCGCACCACCGGCGAGGACCCATGACCGGCGATTCTCACCAACTCCTGCGGCGCCGGCGGGTTCGTGGTCGTGCTGTTGGAGTACAGGAAGCTGTCACGGGTCACCATCTCGCTGAGGTCGTCCGGGTGGCTCAGGTGGAAGTCGCCGAAGCGAGTGTTGGCAGGATAGCTGCCGAACTGGGAGAGACGGGGAATGCGCCGGAAGACCTCGGCCGCAATTGCGAAGCTGATGGCCTTGTGCGGGGTGTAGGCCAGGTTCAGATAGTGTGTCTGCCAGTTCGAGTTGGTGCCCGCGATGCACATCGGCTCATACTGGAACTGAGTTGCGATCTGTCCGCCGCCGCTGCGGAAGGCCCGGGCCATGGCGGGGTACATCACAGAGCCATGCACATCGGCAGCGTCGAACTCATAGACGATCTTGGCCTTTTTCGTCAGCCGGGGGCTGCGCATGGAAGGGTAGTCATCGACCTTCGGCAGGTGATCGCCGACCAGGATCGCACCGTTCACGAGACCCGTCGGGTACCAGCCGAAGGTGCAGCCATCCAGCGTGGAGGCTCCGGCAGCCGCGTCATGCCCCTGCCAGCAGTTGTAGAACACCGGCTTGTGCGAACCAGTCTCTCGCACGGCCGCAGTCAGCGTGTCGATGTACTCGGTGATCTGCGGCTCGGTCGTGCCCTGCGGGTAGAGCGGCTCATTGATGAGCTCGATGGCGATGATCGCCGGGTCATCCTTGTAGGCCAGACCCGTGTAGCGGTTCACGTGGTTCATGTACTGGCCCAGATACCGCCGCTGTGCAGGCCAGGAGGCCTTGTCCGTGGTCATCTGCGGCATCTTGTAGAGGTCGGAGAAGCCGCCCGGATTCGGCGCACCCCACCAGGCGATCGGGGTCATGACACAGTAGATCCCGCGCTCCTTGCACTGGGCGATCAGGTAGTCCAGCAGGCGCAGGTGCTCGTTGTCGACCAGGTTGCCCTCGCGGTCACTGATCTCGCGGTCCCAGCAGTGGAGACGAATCGCACTGATCCCGAGACGCTGGAAGTGGGTGAGGTCATCGCGGATCGCCTGGTCGTGATCGAGCCCCAGAAGCTGCAGACGCTGGTAGTCGATGGAGAAGGGGACGTAGTAGTTGACGCCGAGCAGTGCAACCTCGCTCTTGTCATCCTGCCAGCGGAGCACGCCCTCAGAATCCACTGCGGCGGTTCGTGTGGCCGGTTCGGCTCCGAAGGAGGCAGTCATCGTCACACCGACAAGACAGCAGGTGAGCGCCGGCAGGAGCGTGGGAAGGATGTAGCGACGGGTCATGGCGAGTTCCCCCAGGGTTCAGAGTACGCGCAGGACGCAGTCGATGACTGACGGGTCAGGAACGAAGCCGAGGCGGAAGCAGGGCACTGTCCCGGCGATTCGCTGGGCAACCATCAGGCTCTGGGCAACGAGCAGGGGATCAAAGGGAGGCACGAAGCTGAAAGCGTAGAGTCTTGCGGCTGCCTCTGCGCCGGTGATGGGCTGGAGAACGTTCTGTGGAGCGTGCTCGATCAGGAAGATGGCGGCCAGGTCAGCCTGCTGGTTGCACCAGAAGCCGTCAACACTGGGCCAGGGCGTGCCGAAGACCTGCGCTGGACCACCTGCCGGGGGTCGCAGGCAATTGCGCTCGTCGCTCAAAACGGTGGCGCCGTGAGCGTTCCACAGGCGGGAGATCGTGGTCTTTCCGGCCCCGGAGGTGCCGGCGAAGAGCAGCCCTCGTCCCTCATGGACAACGCCGGCACTATGCACCATCAGGCCGCCGTCTTGCGCCAGCCGCCAGTGATGCAGGATCTGGAAGCCGGGACGTTCGAGGGCCTGAACTGCGGTGTGGCCGTCTTCCTGGCGCACCGTCCGTGGGTCGCAGTACAGTCGCCCATGGGCAAGGCCGCTGTCCAACTCGAAGAGGCGTGCAGGCCAGGTCGGCGGGCAAGTCAGCCGCCATCCCTCGGCCGTCTGGTGGATTCGCCAGATGCCGCCCGAGTCACACACAAGCCCCTCGGCAGAGGGCTCCGCGAGGGGCTTCACACTGACCTCAAGATCGATATCCGGTCGGTCTGCGGGGGAGCTGAAGGGCGCGACAGGCTCCGGTACATCCAACTCAAGCGCCGCATCGCTGCAGCGCGTGAGCGTCGTCAGACCGCCGACGGAAAAGCTGAAGGGGAAAGGGTGCGTGCGCAAGATAGTGACGTCCACACCGACACGAACTGGGTCTACTTGCCGCTATCGCCTGACCCGAGACCGACCTGCTTGAGGGCTTCCTGCTCGGGGCTGCCATACTGCTGCAGCACCGCGTCCTCGGGCCTGACCGGGATCAGCCTGACTTCTGGAGCTTCATAGTGCTTCTTCATGTCTGGACCGCACCCCTCTGGAAACGAAAGCCAGCCGACGTCAGTACACCTCGCGCCGCGACGGTCGTCGTGTGCTCGTCCCCACAACAAAGACGCAGACCTGGCGTCAGGCTGCCACCAGGCTGTCACCTCACCTGTAGACCAGTATACACAGGTCACCGTCCCGTTTCAAGTGTTGCGCGAAGCGGGAGGTGGCTCAAACAGCCGGGCTCTTGGTGGCAACCACCAGCGTCCGAGGGCCCGTTGCGGTTGTCGTCGCCAGTGCTCCAGGTACCCAAAGACAAGCCTTCCGGCACCCGGGCCGGTTCCGTACTGCCACCTCACAAAGGCCCTCGAAGGGAACAGCGCTCGGGTCAGCTTCCGCACCTGGAGCCCCGGCCTCAGGGCTGGAATCCGCCTCGGCTGCCGCAGCAGTTCGAGTAGTGGGGCATAGGGCGTCACAGGCCCCGTTCCGGTTGTGAAGACGTCGGCTCGCGACACGGTCTCGCCAATCCGACGCTGTCTGCGCGGAAGGTCCAGCTTCCCTTCCAGGTCCTCAGGCACCGACGTCGCCAGGACTCGCCGACAGGTTCCCAGGGCGATCAGGAGCGGAAGCTGTGCGCCGATTTGTCTGGCCCTCTCGGCACATGCATCCCAATCAAAGCTCGCCTGCTTGCGGATCAGCGCATCGATGTCCACCAGGGGCAGAAGACGATGCCGTGCCGAGGGATGGTAAGCGGCATGGTCGGCAAGATGGGCGACCAGTATCTCGGCAGGTGGGATGCCTGCCTGCAGCCCCAGCCAGGTTACCTGCACCCGCTCTGGCCAGGAGACCTCCAGGTCGCCGGCGCTCTGGTAGTAGCGCGAGAGGTAGGGCTTCAGCTCGACGCCGACCTGCGGCGTGACCTGGATCTGGACCTCGGCCAGGAAGGCCTGCGAGGCCAACTCCTCGGCCTCTTCGACCGTGAGCTCCGCCGAGGACAGCAGTACGTACTCGTCCAGTTCGCGACTCGTGACCCACTTCGTCCGGAAGGGCCGACCGTTGCTCAGGGCCTGGGCGACCGTCCAGATCCCCTCCGTGTCCGAGCAGTCAACCGCAACATCGAGGTCACTGAAGGGGCGCGGGACGTCGGGGCCATACAGGTACTCACCCAGCATCGGCCCGCGAAGCATCAGGTGCGGCCTGCCCGCGAGCGCTTCCTCGACCTGCTCCAGCACCTGCCGTCCCAGGAGCGAGAACGCCGCGAGGTTGCACAGGTAGCCCTCCAGCGCCGTGCGAAGGTCCTTCGGCACGTACCCCAGAAGATCGTGCTTGCGCAGGGCCTCTGCGACGAAGGGCAGCAGGCCCCTCCTCCGCGACTCCTCAAGGACCAGCGGCCAGTCGACGCCCCGAGCAACGCCCTCTGCCAGCCGCTGTCGGGCAGTGAGGTCGAAGCGGCACCGGAGTGCATCGAGAATCAGATGTCCCTCGGGTGACGACTCCGAGAGGGCTCCCGCTTGCTTTCTGGTCATCACCCGGCCTTTGCGCTCCCTTGCCCTTGGACTGGCCGTCTTCAGCCTCTGGCGGCCGCCTCGATCGCGGCGGGCTGCAGCGCGCCACCGTAGACCTTCAGCTCATCGATGAGGCCCACGAAGCCGTTCTCCGGCCCGTAGTCGCCCACCAGGGAGCCGCGGTCCATGCCAAGGCACAGCGTCTCGTTCGGGTCCTGAGCGATGAACTGCGGTACCTCCCGCGAGGCGACCTCCTTGCCGTTGACGTAGAGCTTGATCTCGGCAGTCCCGGTCATCACGACAGCAAGGTGGACCCAGTCATCACCGACGGCCTTCGGTGCGGCGATCTCATACAGACCGTCCGGCAGTCGAACTCCGAAGTGGGGAACACCGGCCTCGAGGTACAGCACGTAGCCGTTCGACTTGCCCCCGTGGGAGACGAGAACGCCCTTGCCCTCGTAGGCCTTGGCCCACAACTCGACACTGAAGGGCCGGTCGGCGGGGCTGATACTCTTGGACTTCGACACCTCGATGCTGTCCTCACCGCCGAACCGCCGTGCATCGCCCTGCTTGCCTCCCGTCAGCTCCGTACCGGTCAGCTTGCCCGCGTTACCCATGCCGGAGTCATCCCGTGCCTCAGTCGCCGTGTCGCGGTCGAAGCTGTAGTGCAGCGCCAGCGTGGCCGGACCCATGACCTTTGGCCTCGGCGGTGGTGGCGGGGCCTCCGTGTAGTTCGTCTCCTTCTTGAGCCGCTCCATCTCGGCCTTCATCGTCGCGAGCTGGGCAGCGTAGGCCGGATCCAGCGCCAGATTGTGCATCTCCTGTGGGTCGTGCTCCAGGTCGTACAGCTCGTCGATGTCCTTGAGCGTCGGATAGGTGACGTACTTCCATCGCTCAGTGCGGACACCGACCATCGGCGGAATCGCGAAGCTGCCGTCCTGGAAGTACTCGTACAGGAAGGAGGTGCGCCACGCCGTCCTCTGGCCGGTGAACAGCGGCTTCATGGACCTGCCCTGCATCTGTGGCACCGCAGGAGCGCCGGCCAGATCGAGCAGAGTCGGCGCTACATCGATGTTGAGCACCATCTCATCGGTGGTCGAGCCCGGCTTGATCAGCCGCGGGTAGCTCATCAGGAAGGGAACGCGTAGCGACTCCTCGTACATCAGCCGCTTGTCGCCCCGCCGGTGCTCGCCGAAGAAGAAACCGTTGTCTCCCGCGAAGAGGAGGACGGTGTTCTCTATCTGCCCGGTCTTTTCCAGTGTGTCGAGGACCTTGCCGACGCTGTCGTCGACGGCTGCGAGGGTCCGGTAGTAGTCCAGCCGGCCCTTGGCCTTCGGGTCCCAGGTGGCCGGTGGAAGCTTGTCGGGTGCGGGCTTGCCGTATACATCGGGGCCCTGGGGATTGGTCTGCACCGCGCGCTGCCAATGGGGCTTGCCGGACAGGTCGTCCTGCAAGCTCTCCGGCGCGGGGTACTCGGCGTCCGGGTAAAGCCCTCGGTGTCTCTCTGCCGGGGTGAAGGGGCCATGGACGGCCTTGTGCCACAGACACAGGGAGAAGGGTCGGGTGCGAGATTGCTCCAGGAACCGCACGCCGTAGTCCGTCAGGAGGTCGGTCATGTAGCCCTCGGCCTTGAACTCTCGGCCGTTTTCATTGAGCGTCGGGTTCTCATACACCCCCTGGCCGACGAAGCTGAGCCAGTAGTCGAAGCCGGGACGGGGCATATTGGTGTTCGCCATATGCCACTTGCCCACGAAGGCGGTGTTGTAGCCCGCCTCCTGCAGCGCCAGGGGACAGGTGCGCACCTCAGGATACGGGTCGTGGCCCATATTGTCGCGGACGCCGTTACTGTGACCGTACATCCCGCTGAGGTTGGCGCAGCGGCTCGGGGCGCACAGCGAGTGCACCACGAAGGCATTGGTGAAGTGGGTGCCCATGCGGCGTAGACGGTCGATGTTCGGCGTCCGCAGCCACTGCGGATGCCCCATGAATCCCATCGCATCGAAGCGCAGGTCATCGACGAGGAGGAAGACGAAGTTGGGCCGCTCCTGAGCAGCGCCCGCCGAGGTCAGCAGTCCAGCCAGAGCTCCGGTGCCCAGGGCTGCTCCGGCTGTCCCCAGACTGACCTGTCGCAGGAACTCACGACGGTCATGACGCGAAGGCATATGCACCCTTCCCTCCCATGGATTGATGGCAAAGGTGACGCGAACCGTCTTCCGTCTTGAGGCCCCAGAACCACGCAGCCGAAGCAGAACCTGCACTCCCGTGCCACGGTCTAGGAGACCTCACCGACCTCGACCCACCGGTGCTGACGGTGGCTGAGCAAGATAGCGTCCATGACCTGCTGGGTGGCATGGCCGTCGGCGAAGTTGGGCCCCGGATCGGTGTCCTTGACGATGCTGTCGAGGAAGGCCCGGACCAGGCTGGGCGACTGCTTCAAGAAGGCTTGGCGTGCCACTTCGCGCTCTTCAGGCGTCGCGACCTCCCGCGGGATGTTGCCCTGCAGGTCGTCAGGCACCGTCATCTTCACGGCGTCGGGGTCACCGGCTTTGCAGCCTGTGAGGCCGTTGATCCAGACATCATGGAACAGGTTGAGGCGCAGGAAGCCGTCGCTGCCCGCGATCTCGTGGCGCATGACCCGGTCGCCGGGACATACCCAACTGACGTGGAAGATGCCCTGGGTGCCGTTCGCGAACTCGGCGATGAAGCCCTCAGTGTCGTCGACGGGAGTTGGGACCATCTCGCCGTCGCGGGAGCGCTCTGGGACCGCCGTCTTCATAGTCGCGCACACGGCACGCATCGGCCCCAGGAACCACTGCGCGAGGTCGATGTTGTGCGAGCCCAGATCGTACAGCACGCCTCCGCCGCCCAGCATCGGGTCGGCACGCCAGCGCCAGTTCCCGCCGGGACGCATGTACCCGGCAAGCTGGCAGCCGTTGTAGTGGAAGGGCTGACCGAGGTAGCCCTCGTCAAGGAGGCGCTTCACGTACCTTGACTCAGGAACCCAGCGGTTTGTGAAGGCCACCATCGTCTTGACGCCGCGACGCTTGGCGAGTTCGGCCAACTCCTTCGTCTGCAGTGAGTTGATACCCAGCGGCTTCTCGCAGAAGACGTGCAGGCCGGCCTCGAGCGCGGCCTTGGCGATCGGGTAGTGCGCGTTGTGTGTGGAGCTGATCGTGACGGCGTCCAGACCGCCCTCGGCAAAGAGCTGCCGGTAGTCGGTGTAGAGCCGGTCGACGCCGAACTCCTCGCCGGTTTGCCGCAGCTTCTCCTCCGTGCGCGTGCACAGAGCCACCACTTCGGCGTGAGGGTGCGAGAGGATCTGAGGGATGTGGATGCGGTTGGACCACGAGCCCACGCCGATCACGGCGAGGCGTAGCTTCGAACCTGACATGTGAGACCTCCGAGAGCGCGATTGAACGGAACACAACTAGGCACCACCAAAGCCCCGGAGTGCCTCCGGGACTCGATGGCTCGGACAAAGCTCTTTGTGCAAACGGGAAGGACGCAGCCCAGGGCTAGACGAGAACGCTCACCACTTTGTCATCTTCCGCCACGGCCATGAGGCGTACCCCACCGGAGGTGCGCTTGCGTGTCTGAAGGTCGTCGACGGACGTCATGAGCGCCATGCCCTGAGCCGTGACGACCAGAACGCGCTGCCCGCGACCCGTCTGCACATGCTCCGTACAGACGACGGGTCCTGTCTCCTCAGACAGCTTGAAGGCCGTCACACCGCGGGTGCCACGACCTCGCGTTGGGAACTCCTCGGCCTCCACTACCTTGGCATAGCCTCGCTTGGTCACCAGCAACACTGCCTCAGCCATGTCCACCACTCCTTGGGCGGCACTGGATGCCTGACCTGGGCGTCTGAGAGCCGATTCGTCAGGCACGGCCGATTTCCTTCCGCTCTGGCCCGCTGACGCCCCATCCTCGTAAGCCGGTCATTCCAGAATCGCGCCCTGGCCCAGAAGCGATTCGCGGACCGAAGCATACCCGACCGGGGGAATCGCGCCATCTGCCTGGGCTGCAAGGGCGGCCGAGACACCGGCAGCCTGACCGGTCGCCATGCAGCGGGACATCAGGCGCAGACTATCCAGCGCCCGGGGATCGCAGGACACCGACCGGCCACCGGTCGCGACATTGGTGAAGCTCGCCGAGAGAAGCGTTCGCCAGGGAATACCGCGCAGACCCGGGTTGGACTTGTGCCAGGCAGGGGCAAACCCCGTCAGGCCATGGCCGCCGTAGCTTCGCTGGCCCAGGGACACAGGCTCCGGCACCGGCGTGTTGTCGTCGAGATCCTGCGGGGTGATGGTCTCGAGCCCGACGATTCCGCGCCCCGCACGGACGCCGACTTGCGCTGCCACGTCCACCAGGAAGCAGTGGGCGAACTGCGGCACTTCCCGTCGGAACCACTCCACAGTGACGAGCGCTTGCTCCCGCAGGTCGCCGTCCATCCGCGTCAGGTCCTCTGAGCTGAGGCCGTTCCCGGCAATCAGGGTGAAGTTGAGCAGCACCTCACCGGGATTCAGGAGCGCGAAGCCCATGAACCGGTCCTGAGCCTCAAAGGGGACCTTCCCCTCTGCCACCAGGCGGGCGAAGACCTCCTCCACCGCTCCGCGATGGAAGTGCGGAACGCCCCCGACTCGCATCAGCAGCGACTTGGTCATGGACTCCTCGACGGCGTAGTCACGAACCCCGCCACCGGCGCGCCAGACCAGGTCGGCATCCCCCGTGGCGTCCACGAAGGCCCTGGCGCGGATCAGCCCCAGGCCCTCTTTGCGGTTCACGGCCGCCGCAAGGACCCGGTCGCCCTCTGCCACCGCCCCCACCAGCGACGTGTAGTAGAGCCTGCAAACTCCGGCGCGCTCCAGGAGCCGGTTCGCGGCCACACGCAGGCCCTCCACTGAGACGATCACGTTGGTGGTCAGCGCGCGACTGCCGATGGGACGCGGCTCAGGAGTCCCGCAGGGAGTGGTCATGAACCGGGCGTGACCCATGGCATCGAGTTCACGCACCAGTTCGTCGGCAACCCCGCCGACGATCTGTCGGCCCCCGTGTCCGAAGCCCATCAAGTACGGGCAGCAGGCTGCCGTCGCGACGCCTCCGGGGAAGCCGAGTTGCTCCACGAGGATCGTCCGGGCTCCGAGTCTGCCGGCTGCGCAGGCCGCGCCGATTCCGGCAGGTCCGGCTCCGAAGACGGCGACCTCGTACTCACCAAGAACCGGCCACTCGGAGGCCTCTCTGAATAGCGGCATGGGCGAAGCCATTGGAAGGTGTTCTCCTTGCATCGATTGCAGTTCCAGCGCGTCACACCCCCCGCGAGGTGATTCCCGCCGGCACCAGCGGAGACCTTCCCCGGATGACCCCATCGCGCGGGCTCAAGCTTGCCGCGGAGGAGGCCGAAGAGGAGGGTAGCCGGCTTCGTGCCTGAGCAAGGAGGGTCATACATGGTCAGGCGACCGCCTCTTGTAGGGATCGCGCTGCTTGCCGCCGCCAGTCTGGTGCACGTACTGCCGTGTTCCGCAGCCGTCGAGTGCCATCTTCGAACGGCTCGCGTCGCACGCACCTTCTACACCGGAGAGACCGCGCAGTTGTCGATCACCACCGACAGTGACGCCCAGAAGGTGCCCTACGAGGTGCGCAACTACGAGGGCCAGGTTGTGGCCAGTGGGTTCGTGCGCTTCACGGCCGGACAGCCTACCGAGCTGGCCTTGAGGAAACTGGCGAACGGTGTCTACTACCTGCAGCTCACCTTCGACGCGGGGGACCTCTACCGTGACCAGTTCTGCGTGATTCCGCCGCCCGACCAGGGGGGAGAGGACTCCAGGCTGTGGGGCTTCCAGCTCAATGGCGCGGAGGAACGCTGCTACCAGATGCTGGCCCAGGCCGGGGTACGCTATGTCCGTTTCGACCTGAGCTGGCCCGACCATGAGCCGTCACCCGGGGCATACCGCACCTCCAAGGCCGACTGGTATGCGGGCGTCTGCCGTCGCTGGGGGCTGCAGATGATCCCGACACTCGGGTACTCGCCCTCCTGGACGGCTCAGAAGCCCGACAACATGGACGCAACGCGAAGCCACACCTGGTGCCCGGATGCAGTGGAGCACTGGGGTGAATACGTACGCATGTTCCGCGACCGGCTCGGAACCCAGACGGTGACATGGCCCTCACCGGAGTTTGGCTTGGCCGCCTCAGGCACAACGCAGGAAGTCCCCCTGGTCCGCTCGTGGGAGATCTGGAATGAGGCCGACCAGAACTTCTACTACGGTCCCTGGCCCCGCTATCTGGATCTGCTGCGGGTTGCCAGCAGCGTGCTCAAGCAGACCTCCCACGATCGACGGGTGATGTATGGCGGAGCCTGCGCGCACTGGACGGAGATGGGCAAGACCTACGACTGCGCCGGCCCCCTGTTCTTTGATGAGGTCTCCTGGCACTCGAACAAGGACCTCGAGACCGAGCTCCCCAAGTACTACTACGGCGCTCCGCAACTGGGCTTCCGGAACTGGATTCCGCAGCTGACGGTGCAGACGGAGTGTTACCCAACCACGCGTGCCGGGGTAGGGGAGCCCGAGTACCTCCTGCGGTTGTACACGGTGCTGCGTGCGTGGCGTGAGGAAGGGTACTGCTACGCTGCAATCGGTTCGCATCTGGTGGGGCCTGAAGACCCCAACTCGATTGCCATGACCTCTCTGCGGTCCGACAACGAGTACATGCCGAACGCGAAGTACGTGGCCTATGCAACGAGTCGCTGGCTTCTGGGGGACTCGGCCTACCTGGGTCCGGTCAACCTGGCCGAGGGAGTGACCGCCCACGTGTTCGCGCGTCACGGCGGCCCAATGATGGTCTTGTGGAGCGATAGCGGGGCCACTGTCACGGTTGGGCTTGATACCTGGGCCCAGCAGATTGATGTGATGGGGCGCAGCCGTCGCCTGCCCGGGACGGAGTGCTCCCTCACTCTCAACGGGGCGCCGACGGTGATCTGGGGTGTGGCGTACCGGTACGCGGTCGAGGCGATCCGGAACTACTTCGAGACCACGATGAACACGGAGTACGGCTTCCCGTACGGAACGGACTCGCCCTACGTCAAGACACTGGCCTGGGACTGCTGCTGGGGCTGTGACGGTCAGTCAGACCGGCTCCTGGGCACTCTCCGCGAGGCCCTGGACGCCATGACGGCCCGACCGGCACTCAAAGGGCGTGCCCTGGACAACCTGGCGGGCGATATCAGCACCTCCATCGGAAACCTGTGTAACGCTGCAGCCCGGTACCAAAGTCGCTACGGGTTGCGGCCCGAGGTCCCGAGTTCGCTGTGGCGTCTGGTCCGACTCGCGGAGTGGCTGGGCGAAGCGACGGATGCCATCGCCGGACCTCGCTGTCTGCGCGGAGCTGCCGGTGACTGGCCGCCACGCAAGGCGTATCTGATGCAGCGTCTTGACACGCTGTACACACAGTTGGGCAACACGCCGGAGGGAAGCCTTCGTCCGCTCGCGCTGCGGATGCTCGATAGAGGCTACAGCCTGGCCGCTACCTACCAGCGCACGGGAGGAGCGGGAGTGCTCAAGGCGGCCCTCATAGCAGCCGATGCCGCCGAGGCTTGGGGACGGCTTGAGAACCCGCAGGTGCGCGGAGTGTTCCTGGTCGGCTACTTCCCCACCGCCCGGCAGCTCGTGAAGAGCACGATCTTCACACCCGGGCAGACGCACACCTTGCAGGTTCAGGTGTACAACTTCACCTCGCAGCCCGTGTCCGGGACCTTCACCTGGGCGCTGGGGGCAGCCTGGAGCCCGAGCACCGTCACCGTGCCCTTCAGTGTGGGGGCCGGCCAGCACACCGAGCGCATACCGTGCGAAGTGACTGTGCCTGGAGGCCCGGAGCCCTGGCCGCTGGGGAGAGTGGCCCTTCCGGCCGGGGACATCTCGGTGTGGTGTCCGTCGACGACCGCAAACAAGGAGTGGCTGCAACTGTATGGCCAGCTCTCTGACGGCCGAGGCCTGCCGCAGATGGTGTACGAGACCGCGGTCGGCATCCAGGGGTAGCCAGACTTGGAGACGCTACTACCTCCTCGGGCAAGCCCCGGAGTGTAGGCAAGCCGGAAGAAACACCATCTATTGACACCGGGGCCGGGAGTCGGTATCCTAATGCCTCCGGAGGGTAGATTGTAGATGAGCAAGCATAAGGTGGACATGGGAGCGCTCCAGCAGCTCGACCGGCGCGCTCTCCAAGAACTTGATGAGCAGATCGAGCGGACTCGCCAGCGCGAGATCGAAGCAAAGCGCCGGGGTGAGGAAGAGGCCAAGCGCAAGAAGGCACGCAAGAAGCGCCGGGCGTCGTCCTCTTCATCCTCCTAGCTGTGGCGATTGCCGGCCAACGGTGGCGGGGTAGCTCAGTTGGTTAGAGCGCGCGGTTCATACCCGCGTTGTCGGGGGTTCAAATCCCTCCCCCGCTACCAAAAGAGCCCTCATCGCGAGAGCATCGAGCGGATCAGCGACGGGCGCGGCCCGTCGCTGGGTGTGATTCCGGTCGACTGGTGCGGACCTGCACCGACCGCCTGCGGGCGAGTTCGGTGTCAGGGCGGCGTCTAGTCGCGTGCCGCGCCACTACCACGAGGACTGATATGCCCTTCAGCGACGACGACATTCAGTGGCTGCTGTCTCTGGTTGAGCAGCAGGGCCTCGCGGAGATCGAAGTACACGACGGCGAGGACGAAGTCCTCGTGCGACGGCGAGACCCGGTCACGACTGTGGTGGGCACGGCTCTGGCTCCCGGCCAGCTTCCCGTTGAGGAGGTTGCCGCCGAACCGGTGCTGCCCGACAATGTCGTCCCCGTTCTTGCCCCCATGTCGGGCGTCTTCTATCGAGCGCCTTCACCGCAGTCCCCACCCTACGTTGAGGTCGGACAGGTCGTCTCCGAGGGCGATACCGTCGGCCTCATCGAGGCCATGAAGCTCTTCAACGATGTCTCCGTTCAGGTAAGCGGCACCGTCTACCAGGTGATTGCCGAGAATGCAGGGCCGGTTGAGGCCGGTGCCACGCTCATGCTCATTGAGACCTGAGCCTTTCCCTGAGCCCCCGTCCAGCCGATAGCCCAGTGGTAACGCAGTCCTTACAGGGGCTGGATAGGCAGAAAGCCACCTGTGGCGAGCCCTGGTTGGCGCAGACCCTCGAGCGTACAACCTCGGACCTTGCGAGAAGGGGAGTTGCTCATGTCGGACCGCGCGATCAAGGTCGGGATCCTCGGCTGTGGTGTAGTCGGTGGCGGAGTCTTCGAGGTACTCACCCGTAACGAGAGCGAGATCACCCAGCGTGCCGGGGCCACCCTCAAGGTGGCTGCGGTGGCTGACGTGGACTGGGACCGCGAGCGGGAGGTCGAAGTCCCCCTTGAGGTCCGCAGCACCGATGGCATGGCCGTCTGCCAGGACCCCGACATCGACATCATCGTCGAGACCATCGGCGGAATCGGCATCGCCCGCAAGTTCGTCATGACCGCCATCGAGAGCGGCAAATCGGTGGTGACCTCAAACAAAGAGCTCATGGCCAAGTTCGGCGACGAGATCCTCGACGCTGCGGCGGCCAGGGGCGTTGACGTCGAGTTCGAGGGCGCTGTCGGGGGCGTCATCCCCATCATCCGCTCCCTGAAGGAAAGCCTCGAAGCCAACAAGATCGAGCGCATCATCGGCATCGTCAACGGAACCACGAACTACATCCTCACAAAGATGAGCCAGGAGGGTCGCGAGTTCGAGGACGTGCTGGCCGAGGCACAGAGCCTGGGCTATGCCGAAGCCGATCCGACGGCCGATGTCGAGGGCATCGACGCCCAGAACAAGATCGCCATCCTCGCGGCCATCGCCTTCGGGACGCGGGTCAAGGTCGACGAGGTCTACCGCGAGGGCATCTCTCGCATCACCGCGACCGATATCGAGTATGCGCGGGAGATGGGGTACACGATCAAGCTCCTGGCCATCGGCAGCCGCTGCAACGGCGAACTCGAGTTGCGAGTACACCCCACGCTTCTGCCCATATCGCATCCCCTGGCCTCGGTCAACGGGGTCTTCAATGCCATTTTCGTGCATGGCAACGCCTGCGACGACGTGATGCTCTACGGTCGCGGGGCCGGCGCACTCCCGACCGGCAGCGCAGTGGTCGGGGACGTCATCGACTGTGCCCGCAACATCCTTCACGATGCTCGTGGCCGGGTCCCTTGCACCTGCATCGGCCACTCCACGATTCGGCCGATGGACGACATCGTGGCGAAGACCTACGTGCGGATGCGCGTCACTGATCGGCCCGGCGTACTCGGAACCATCGCGACGATCCTCGGCCAGGAGGGTGTGAGCATCGAGTCCGTGATCCAGCGCGGAAGCGTGGGTCCGAGCCTGGCGGAGATCGTCTGGGTCATGCACGCGGCCAAGCAGAAGCACCTGCGCACAGCCCTGGCCGCCATCTCCAACCTGGGAATCGTCGACTCCATCCCCAGTGTGATCCGCGTCGAGCAGTAGCCGCTGACCGGCACGCTCCAGCAGGTCCAAAGCCTGATCACAGCCGCTGTCCGGGTACTGCTCCCGGGGAGCGGCTGTTTCGTTTTCCTGTGGCGGTCGGCAGGGGACAGGTTAGGGGTGAGCGAGGAGTGCCAGGGCGAGGAACAGGGCAAGCTCGGTAAGCTCGCTGGTGGCGCCGATGGTGTCGCCCGTATGACCGCCGAGGTGTCGCGTCGGAATCACGGACCACGCGCTGACTACCAGCACTGCACCCAGGGCAGCAAGGTTCGCATGAACGCCGGCGATCAGAGCATCGACCGCCGTCGCGGCCACAGCGCACAGCACCAGGCCCAGAACGCAGTGGCCGACCTTGGCTGCCACGAAGAAGGCACCACCCATCCCACCTTCCGGACGCGCGTAGGGATGGGCGGTCATCACGACGACCTGCATGACGCGCGCGAGCATCGGTGCGAGGGCGATCGCCACGAGGCCGGTCTGGGGAGCCATTCCGGCCAGAACGCCGAACTTGAGCAAGAGCACACAGGCTCCGGCGATCACCCCGAAGGCCCCGGAACGGGAATCCTTCATTATCTCCAGCGCCTTCTCGCGGGGAGCCCGGGAACCCAGGCCGTCGCTCGTGTCCATGAGGCCTTCCAGGTGCAGACCTCCGCTGAGCGCCACCAGCGCCACGACCCCAAGCGCCGCGCAGGTCACCCAGGGCAGGACGAGGGCGGCCGCCCAGGTGATCCCTGCGGCGAGACAGCCGATCAGGGCGCCCACCGGGGCCCACCACAGTAGCATCCTTGCCGGACTCGCAAGCTTGCCACCCAGGCAACGCGCGGGTACTGGAAGTGTGGTCAGGAAAGCGATCGCCGCGGCGAGTGCTCGCATCAGTCCCCGTGCCTCCAGGGGAAGCGTGTCGCCTGCAGTGCTCGCAGGTCCAGAGGCACGCCCGCGACCACGAGATACGCGAAGTCGGCCTCGGTTGCCATCCGCTGGTTTGCCCGGCCCACCATGTCACGAAAGAGCCTGCCCGAGGGATAGGCGGGGACGAGGCCGCTGCCCACTTCGTTACTGACGACGATCACCTCGGCGCCACCGGAACGCACAGCAGCCACCACCTCGTCGAGTTCGCGATCCATGCGTTCGCAGGCCTCGGCCTCCGTGGCCTCGTCAGCCGTCTCCTCACCCAGAAGCGGAAGCAGCCTGGCGATGTACACTGTCAGGCAGTCCACCACGATCACATCGTGCTCCGCCGCCGCCAGGGCCAGGGCCTCACTAAGGCGCCCCGTACACTCCACGGTCGCCCAGTCCTTCGGGCGGCGCTCGCGATGCTTCTCGACCCGCCGCGCCATCTCCTCATCCGCCACGAGAGCCGTTGCGACGTAGGCCACTCGACCGCCCTGCGATCTCGCCAGTTCCTCTGCGAAGGTGCTCTTGCCCGATCTCGCACCACCTGTCACGAAGATAAGACGTCCCGACATCAGCGCGTTTCCTCTCCTCGTAGCGCACCCGCCTGAAGCCTGAGCCCTGCGTCATGATCCTCCAGGCTCATCGCGCCAAGCTCGTGTACCACCCACTGCGGATGCAGGCGCTGCACTGCCTGCGGCAGCTTCGCATCCACCAGGGGCCGGTGCTGGTCCTGATCGGCGAAGAAGGCCGTGGGGTCATCCGGAGGCGGTCCGTCCTCGCTGCTCTTCGGTGCCTCGGGCGGCGTCCAGTGCAGGTGCAAGACCTCGACCGACAGCCCCTTGCGCTCCGCGCCTTCCGCGATCCTGCCGAGTTCCTCACAAGCCGCAGCAGGGGTACTGATGTGTCGTCGCACGTTCAGATGGTGACCCAGGTCAAGGACGAGACCCACGGGCAGGTCCGAGAGAGCTGCTGCGAAGGCCTGCAGCGTATCGAGGTCGCTGTAGTCCAGGCCGACGCCCCAGGCGTTCTCGAAGCAAACCGGGAAGCTGGGGCGGTACTCCTCCAGCACGTCCCGCACGAGCCGCGCCAGGAGCGGTAGGAACTGCTCGGAGGTGAGGGTTACCGGGCCACCAAACACCTGCGGGACCGGCGTGTAGCAGGCGTGCCAGACCGCATACTGCGGCTCGAAGACGGCAGCCTCACGTAACTCCTGGGCCCGGAGCCGCACAAGCTCACCATAGCTCTCGGCGCGTGCATAGCGCTGGGAGCCTTCCCCGAAGTTGGTCGCCGCGACACCCGCGAGGGGTAGCCAACTCCCGAGACTGCGCAGGTGAACGCCACCGATCAGCTCCGAGGGCGGTGCGGCTTCCGGCGTCGCCCCACTCGCCAGGAGCTCGATACCGGCAAGGCCGTGCTCCCTGCAGAAGCGGTCAAGCCCGCACCAGCCGTCTGCGAACCATGACTTGCCCCAGACTGTAAAGTTCGTGAGTGAATCCATGGCGTGTACACTGCTCGACAGGTCCCGATCCAGGCCTTGCGACGGCTCGCCCGACCGGCGGTCCTGGCGTCTACAGCTTCTCATCCACTCCCGCGTCGCCGAAGGTCGCCATCTCGTCCAGTATCTTCGCCGCAGCTTCGAGCACGGAGAAGGAGAGCGCAGCACCCGTTCCCTCACCGAGGCGCATGTTCAGCGACAGGATCGGCTGCAGCCCCAGCAGCTCCAGCATCTTGTCATGGCCGGGCTCCGTTGATCGGTGTCCGGCGAGCAGGTACCCCTGCACCCGTGGGCACGCATGGAGAGCAATCAGGGCTGCCGAAGTGGAGATGAAGCCGTCCACGACGCAGGGAACCCGCCGTGCGGCGCAGCCGAGAATGACCCCGGTGAGCCCGGCGATCTCCAGCCCGCCGACCTTCCGCAGTACTTCCCAGGGCTCCTTCGGGTCGGGTTGGTTGACTGCTAGGGCCCGGCGAATCACCTCGACCTTCCTCGAGACGCCGTCGGCGCTCAGACCGGTTCCGGGGCCGGTGATCGTCAGCGGGTCCTCCCCGGAGAAGACAGACAGGATGGCGGTGGCCGGAGTGGTGTTGCCAATGCCCATCTCGCCTGTAGCGCCGATATCCAGGCCCTGGGCAGCCTCCATCTCGACCAGCTTGATGCCCGCAGCAACCGCCTGCCACATCTCGTCGGCGGTCATCGCCGGTCCGAGAGCCATATCGGCGGTTCCCCTGGCCACGCGCATCTGGCGCAGTTGGGAGGTGTCTCCCGGAATGTCGTTGACGACCCCGACATCGGCGATGACAACGCGAGCACCCACGTGACGGGAGATGACATTGATGGCCGCACCCCCTGCAAGGAAGTTGGCCACCATCTGCGGGGTCACACTCTGCGGATATGCGCTCACGCCTTCGGCCACCACACCATGGTCTCCGGCGAGGGTGAAGACAACCTTGTGCTCCAGCCGTGGCCGCGGATTCCCGCTGATCTCGGCCAAACGGACCGAGAGCTTCTCCAGGCTTCCGAGACTTCCGAGAGGCTTGGTGAGGGTGTCCTGGCGTGCAGCGGCGGCTCTACCGGCTGCTTCGTCCAGTGGCGGCACGGCCGCGCACAGGTCCAGTATCTGCTGACGTAGTGCTGAGCAATCCGACATGTTGATACTCCTGTCCTAGAGCGACAGCCCGGTTGGGCATGGGCGTTTGCTGCTTCACTGTTCATCCTCGCGCCCCCAAAACACTACTCGCGTGTGGTGTGCCCGTCAAGGGAGAGGCGCCGACGGAACAAGGAGGGGTTGTGACGTAGTCCGGCGAACACTCAACATATAGTATTGCGCACCTGGCGTATACTCTTGTGAGGCCCGCCTGCTCCGGACGACCAGGGGCTCGGCAGCTCCACCCCATTCCTTCACCGAACCGAGGGACTTGTTCATGACTACATGCAAGGGCTGTGAACCTCTCCAGGACCGTGCGCAGTTGAGTGCTGCCCTGACGCGGACACTCGACTCCACCCCGGTCCTTGACCTGCATACCCATGTCTACAGCGCAGACTTCGGCAACCTGCTGCTGTGGGGCGTGGATGAGCTGATAACCTATCACTACCTCATCGCCGAGGTCTGCCGGGCGCCGAAGGGACCCTCGCCCGAGGAGTTCTTTGCCCTCAGCAAGCAGCAGCAGGCCGACCGCATCTGGCAGCACCTGTTCCTCGAGGGCTCGCCGGTCAGTGAAGCCTGCCGTGGCGTCCTGACCACGCTCAATGCCCTGGGCATCGACGTCAACTCCGGTAGCCTGGCCGCAGCTCGCGAGTACTTCCGCGACGTGACCGTCGACCAGCACATCGACAAAGTCCTCGAGCTGTCCAACGTCTCGGCCGCCGTCATGACCAACGATCCGCTGGATCCAGTCGAGCGTCCCGTATGGCTGGACAAGGGGTGCACCGATCCGAGGTTCATCCCGGCGCTGCGCCTGGACGGCGTGCTGGTCTTCTGGGAGAAGAACTGGCAGACGCTGAAGTCCTGGGGCTATGACGTCACCGAGGGCCTTACGCAGACCACCTTCAAGGGAGTGCGCAAGTTCCTCGCGGACGAGATCAAGCGCATGAAACCCGCCTACATGGCGGTGTCTCTGCCGGACACCTTCGTCTACCCGTCGCCGGACACTGCGGCGCAGATGATCGCGAACTGTGTGGTCCCCGTGGCGAAGGAAACCGGCGTGCCCTTTGCGATGATGATCGGTGTGAAGCGGCAACTGAACCCGGCGCTGAAGCTGGCGGGAGACGGCGTGGGCAAGGCGGACATCCGTGCCGTGGAGCGTATCTGCTCCGAAAACCCAGAGGCGCGGTTCCTGGTCACCATGCTCTCCCGCGAGAACCAGCATGAGCTGTGCATTGCGGCGCGCAAGCTCCCGAATCTGATGCCCTTCGGTTGCTGGTGGTTCCTCAACGATCCGAGTCTCATCGACGAGATCAGCCGCATGCGCCTCGAGTTGCTGGGGCTGTCCATGATCCCGCAGCACTCCGATGCGCGGATCCTCGACCAGCTCATCTACAAGTGGCGGCACTCGCGGATGGTCTTGCACTCAGTGCTGCTCGACAAGTATTCTGACCTGGTGGCGACGGGTTGGCGCGTCAAGGAGGCCGACCTGCAGCGAGACGTTGAGCGGCTTCTGTCGGCCAACTTCAAGCAGTTCGTAGGCCTGAAGTAGACATCACGGTGGGGCCCTGGAGGCACGTGCGAACCTGCTGGTCCGCCGTCTCCTCGGCCCGCCCTCATACTCAGAGGCGCCGGTGCGTCGGGCTGCCCGGCCTCGGCCCTGTAGCATCCGCGAGACGGAAGGCTATACCAGGGACATCGGTTGCCGACAAACTCGGAAAAGGAAGGATCAGTATGTCCAAGACCCAGATTGCGGCGCAGTTGTACACGGTGCGCGACTTCATCAAGACGCCTGGGGACATCGCAAAGAGCATGACCCGGATCCGCGAGATCGGCTACGAAGCAGTGCAGATCTCCGGGATGGGGCCGATCGACCCCAGGGAATGCCGCAAGATCATGGACGACAATGGCCTCACCGTCTGCGCCACCCACATCGGCTTCGAGGCGATGCGCGACGAGACCGAGAAGGTCATCGAGGAGCACCAGATCCTCGGCTGCAAGTATCCGGCAATCGGCGGTCTGCCCCAGGTGTACCGCGAGAACGGTGCCGAGGGCTATGTGCAGTTCGCGAAGGAAGCCTCTGAGGTCGGCAAGAAGCTGGCCGAGGCAGGCATGACCTTCGGCTATCACAACCACAGCTTTGAGCTGCAGAAGTTCGGCGACCGCACCGGCCTGCAGATCATCTACGAAGACAGCGACCCCAAGTACGTGACCGGTGAGATCGACACCTACTGGGTACAGCATGGCGGCGGCGATCCGGCGGCGTGGATCCGCAAGCTTCAGGGCAGGATGTTCCTGGCGCACTTCAAGGACATGCGCATCGTTGGCCGCGAGCAGCGCTATGCGGAAGTCGGAGAGGGCAACTTGAACTGGCCGAACATCCTGGAGGCCTGCAAGAGCACCGGCGTCGAGTGGTACATCGTGGAGCAGGACCAGTGCTACGACCGCGACCCCTTCGACAGTCTCAAGATCAGCCTCGAGAACATGAAGGCCTGGGGCCTCAAGTAGCCCAACCGGCCCGCCTTGACCTGGGTCAAAAAGAGCCCCCGGAACGCTCCGGGGGCTCTGTCTATCTGTCGGTATGTCGCTAGCCGGCCAATCTAGTCTACCGGGTTCCACAGGTCTTCTTTGGTACCGTCCAGCTTCATCCACTTGACGTGCCCGTCTACGAACAGGAGGTTCGCACCCTCGTTGTGGCGCTGAGCCCCGAGCCAGTAGGTCAGGCTGCCCTTGACGCCTGCGAGCCAGTTGGCCCAGACGTAGGCCGTCTGTCCAGGGCAGGGGCCGACCACGATGCTGGTGCCCTCACTGATGTACACGGTCTCCGCCGGCTTCGGGATGGATCCCATGTTGTTGGAGCCGAACCAGCCTGCATCAGTGTTGGCGGTGGTGTACCAGTTCATGCCGTATCCGGCATGGAAGCGGTACACGGAATCCGACGGGGTCGGATAGGCTACCGTCTCGCCGTAGAACATCGGGTTGTTGTAGCTGGGGCAGGCGAAGAACTGGTAGTTCTTGGCGTAGGGCATCAGCAGGCCCTGCCACCAGATGCGGCCCGGGCCGTTG
>JBDKVB010000155.1 GCA_039679385.1 Armatimonadia bacterium
ACTGACCTGGAGGGACTCTAGGGCGAGGAGGCCGGACGGGGTGGCGAGCAGCGAGTAGCGGTTGCGCTTTGGCCCTTCCCCTCTTGGTAGTGCTGGCTGCGAAGCCTCGCTATGCGCAGCCAACCGGGTGCGGTTGGCTGCACCGGGCCACGACGGTCTCCGCGGCGGACCTCGATGGGTTCGTGCCCCTCCGCTACCTCAGCCCCTCTTGGCGCGGGGAACCCCCGCGGCCTCGTGCGTATCGCTCTCATTCGCCCTCTGGATAGTGCACGTGCCAGTTCAGCTCACTCAGCACGCCCCGGGCTGAGCTTACGAGTGGCTGCGGTCCCTGCACCGAGCTCTCCATCCCGAAGGTCAGCGCCGCGCCAAGAGATGGGGCCACGTAACGCTGCAAGCGGCCGTACCTTCCGCTGCACAGGTGCACGAAAGGTACCTTGAGCTCCCGCTTGAGCAGGACAGTTGTCCGGAACGCCTCGATCACTTCGTCCTCGCTGTCCGCGCGCACAACGATCTTGGGGATATCCGCGCCACGCGACACGAAGTCACTCAGATGCTCGAGGATCTCCTCGCAGGTCAGGAACTCGCTCGGGGCGTGCGAGGACATGACCACCTCGGCGCCCTTCGCGTGAAGGCGGTCGATCAGGCGCTTCTGCTTCTCGATCGCCTGCTTGTCGCGCGTGCGCTCACGGGGGGCCGGATCGTACATATCGCCCATGAGGTCGCAGGCAGCAGCGCCCGCCTCGACGGTCAGCTGCAGCAGCTCCGCACGGGCGTCGTCGTCGATCCTATCGGCGGCGAGGTTGCCGGAGCGGTAGCACAGCGGCATCATCGGCCGTCCCGTGCAGTGGAACACCCTCGAGAGTTCCTCGAGCGTGAGCCTGTCGCGCTCCCAACCTGCCAGGCTCACCGCGAAGGCGTCGGCGCCGTCGTGTTCGCACTTCAGTATGCTGCCGATGGTCGCTTCCGGTGTAGCTCCCTCGATGATGGCTGCGAGATAGGGTGATTGGAGCCGCAAAAAGGATGGTCGCATGAATCCACTCCCTGGGTCTTGAGACTAGAAATCCCACTTGAACTCGGGGTTCTGGCACTTGATCACCTGGATGATCCGGCTGACCTCCAGGGCGTCGGCATTCGCGATGGGGAAGGGCACGCCTTCGCGCAGAGTCCGGTAGAGATGCCGGGCGGTCTCAATCTCGACGTAGACCCACATGTTGGTGTCGGGCTGGACCGTCTGCGTCTCGTCGCGCCACGGCAGGTCCATGTCGCTCCAGTGCCCTCCGTTGAGGGGCGGGGAGTCCACGCTGGCAGTCGCCTCGCTGAACTCGAAACCCGGGTCGAGGTAGCGCAGGCGGAGGTGCTTTTCGTCCTCGCAGACCAGGCTCCCGCGGCTCCCGTAGACAGTGCAGAAGGCGCCTGGCAAGGCCACGTTGTTGCTGATCTCCAGATCGACGACGATGCCGTTCTCGCCAGTCAGGACGACCTTCACGTGGGTCTCCGCATCGGCGATGGTGTTGACGCCCTTCAGGTTGCCCCAAACGTCCTTCACCGGGCCACCGATGAACTGCAGGGCATGGTCGATGATGTGGGAGCCCCAGTTGTTCAACTGGCCGCCGCCGTAGCGGAGGTAGGCCTGCCAGTCGGCCCGGCGAGCGAAGGCATGATGGCGACATAGCTTGACCTCCAGGAGGTCGCCGAGGAGGCCGCTCCTGACGATCCCGAGGATCTGCTGCATGGCCGGCTCGAAGCGGTGATTGTGCAGGAAGAAGAGCTTGCCGGGGTAGTTCCGGTCGGCCTGCCGCAGCTGCTCGATCTCACAAAGGGACATGGCAATGGGCTTCTCGAGCAATACGAACTTGCCGGCGGCGAGGGCCTGCGAGGCATCAGCCACATGCGTCAGTGAACGTGTGGCGATGATCACCAACTCGACGTTGGGGTCGGCCAGCAGGTCTTCGGCCCTGGTATATCCGGCGCAACCATAGTCCGCCACGAAGCCGTCGACCTTCGGCTGTTCGACGTCGCAGGCGCCCACGACCTCGTACATAGCGGTCTGAGCAGCAAAGTGCCTCGCATGAACCGATCCGATGCGCCCGAGCCCCCAGGCTCCCAACCTGATTGCTGACATATTCCCTGACCTGCTCCCCTCTGTGGTCCCACAGCTTGTGTGAGTTCCGGCCGTCATCCCGGCCTCTACGCCTCTGGTTCGCCGTTCGCTGCACACTCCCTCCTGTGGGCCCGGCAGGCTCCTTGCGACCCAGTCCCTCGACCGCAACAGGCCAGGCGGGTTCTCCGAGGTGGAGTACACGATCCCCGAGGAGATAACGCGCGGGAAGAAGAAGGTAAGAGTCAGGTTCAAGGCACATCCGGGCAACACCGGCGGCGGGATATTCGAGTGTGATCTACTGCGGCAGTTGGGGCGGAGTTCAAGGCCACGGTCGCTTCGACGTGCCGAATCGGCACGCTCATCGAGGTTGGTCCGCCCGACGCCGTTCCGTGGATGAAGGAGACCTAACATGCGCTTCGAAGGCGTCCGCGTCGTCGTTACCGGCTCCTCACGCAATACTGGTCTGGGCATCGCCCGGCGGTTCTCAGCCGAAGGTGCACGGGTGGTGGTCAACGGCACCGATGCGACCAAGGTCGCCGCGGCAGTCTCCACCGTGCCCGGGTCGGTGGGCGCCGTCGCCGACCTGAGCACGAAGACCGGCGTCGAGGCGTTGTTTGAGGTGGTTGATCGCGAGTTGGGCGGGGTCGAGGTCCTCGTCAATAACGCCGCGCACCAGGGTCTAGGGCCGACCTTCGTCGAGGTCGAGGATGATCTGTTGGAGGCCGTCGTGGCGACCAACGTACTGGGCTACTACCGCTGTGCCCAGGCTGCCGCGCGGCGCATGATCGGGCAGGGCATCGCCGGCGCCATCGTCAACCTCGGCTCGAACACCGCCGACCGGCCGGTGCGGGCACGCACAGCCTACTGCGCGTCCAAGGGCGCGATTGACGCCATGACGCGGGCCATCGCCGTGGACCTGGCGCCCCACGGGATCCGCGTCAACACCGTGGCGCCGGGCTACATCCTGACCGAGCGCTGGGACTCCCTTGACCCTGAGGTGGCTGCGGGGCGCCGCGAGTTCATCCCGCTCGGTGAGCCGGCGACCAGCGACGACGTCGCCGTGGCCGTCCTGTTCCTGGCCAGCGCTGAGGCGGGCAACATCACCGGTGCGCGCCTGCTGGTGGATGGCGGTGTTTCGGTGCAGTTCGCACCGCCGGGACTGAAGGTCTAGGGGCGCCTGCATGGCGTCCCTGGGAGACGGCCGGCGCACACCGATTGCCGCAGGCATAGGACCGAACAGCCGCGTGGCTTCCTTTGCCTCACGGCCGGCTGCGAATCTCGTAGAGCTGGTAGCCGACCTCGCGGATGCCTGCGACGGTTTCGGGGTAGGGCACGTCGCACACGTCCACTAGGCCGTTCTGCATGTTCTCCCCGTCGAAGCGCCCGCCCGTGGGCTCCTCACCGAACTGATGCCAGTGAGCTCCGACGAGGTTCGGATGGCGCAGCGCCGAGGTGATGTAGGTTACGTAAGCCCTGACGCGTGCGTTCTGGTCTGCGACTTCGATGAGGCTCGGGTCGAAGGGGCCACGGTCGAGGGCGCCGAAGTGGAACTCCCCGACCATCACCGGCTTGTCCACGCCCTCGGGGAGTCGGAACGCGTCCAGGCTGTGCCGGTAGAGGTTGTAGCTGAGCACGTCGCAGTACTTCGCGGCGATCTGGACGGCGGTCTTGGTCGAACCGGCGAAGCGGCAGCCCAGGTACAGCAGGTCCGGCGCGACGGACTTGAACTCGTCGTGGACGTTCCTGAAGTAGGCCTCAGCCAGGACGGCCGAGAACTCGGCACAGTCGTCCCTTGCGCCCGCCGGCGGCTTCTGCTGCGTCTCGAGTAGGGCGTCCCAACCGCTGTAGCTCGCTTGCCAGGCTCGGTTCAGCGCCGCGATGCTCCCGTGTTTCTCGCGGAGGCGACGGACGAACTCCACCTTCGCAGGCTGGGTGGCCGGGGATTGCAGCGTCCACTCCGCCAGCGAGGTCTCCTCCCCCCAACTGACCTCGTTGTCCACGAAGAGGCCGAAGCACCAGGGGTCCGCCAGCTCTTCCCTGCGCTCCAGAAGCTGCCGCCGGAGGGTGAGGCGGAACTCCGGGTGGAAGGGGTCCTTGAACTTCCACCAGCCCAGCCGTGCGCCCTCGATGTCCGGCGCCTTCAGGTCGATACGGTCGCAGTAGGGAGTGCGGTCTTGCAGGCAGATGCTCCTGTCGGAGCTGTTCGCGATGGTGTTCATGCCCCAGCTCCGGAGCCGCTGATGGGCAAGGTCGGAGTAGCGCGCCCGCCAGGCCGGGCCATACTTGCGGAAGGCGTTCGCCGAGGAGAAGTCGTAGGTGCGCTTGATGCCGCGTGCCACGTAGTACGGCCACAGCAGCTCGTCGTGAGTGGTGTAGAACAGGGCAAGCGGCGAGTCGGGCGCGGGCAGGTTGGTGAAGTAGAACTCGCGCCCGTCCAGCGGGGTGACCGACGTCGACGGATTGACGCGCACCGGGCCATGCGACCACCACAGGCAGCCCTCCGGGTCGACCATCCACCACTTGCCGTCAACCTTCTCGACGCGGAACCGGCCGGTCGCCTCTCGCTTCGGCCCTTTAGCCCAGCCGCCGTACTGGTTCCAGTCCTCCGGCCCCGGATGCGCAGCCAGGTCGACGCGCTCCGCCTCGGTCGCCCTCTCCAGGTCGTCGTCCGAGTGCGTCTTGCCGGGCCAGTCCCTGTGTTTGAACTGCCCGTACTCGTCGAGGATCGGGAAGAACTCCTCCGCCGACAGGCGCATCCACGGTGCTACCTCGGGCAACGGCCCCGGGTGCGCGACGATCCGCTTGATGCCCCAACGCCAGTCGAGCTTTGGTTTGTCGATGTATATGGCCAGGCCAACGACCTTCGACGCGTCCAGATCGGGGGCCGCACCTGTGGGCGTGGGGAAGGGGCCGCGTCTCAGACCACGGAGCTTGCTGTTGATATCCCGCGCTGTGGGCAGCCACGTCTGAAGGGCCACGTCGTAGGTCCTCGCATCATGGCCGGAGATTCTGATGCGCTGCACGGAGGTGCCCTGCAGCTTGTCAGGATCGGCGTCCGGGTTGTCAAGCCGCACCGAGAGCGGCAGTTCGCCCTTCTCGTCGAGAAGGACCAGCTCAAGGGTCACACGGTTGCATCCGGTGAGGTCCCACGCACCCTTGATCAGCACGCCGGGACGACCCGTGCCGCCCTTCGTTTCGACGCGCAGAAGGCCGTCCTGAAGGACAACGGCCGCCTGGCACAGGGCGATCACGCACTCAGGCGACATGGTCGCCGCCTCATAGACCACAATCTCACTGGCTGGCGCTGGGGCTTGCGCGTTCATGGGTGTCCCCTTCGATTTCCCGTCCTGATTCCCGTGAGCCTCGGGAACAGAAGGTGATGTCGCGACCGCTTCGGTGCCGCTCCTCGTCAACGGCCTGCCACTACCACCGCGTAGTCATGTGCTGTCGGACCGAGCTCGACGCGGGCCTCCGCCTGCACCGCCAGTTCCTTCACTTTCGTCCGGCTGTCCAGATCCCAGACCTCCAGCTTCCCCGGTCCTGGCGGGCGCACGGTGATCGTTAGCGGACGCGTCTCCCGGGCGCGTACGTTCAGCCTGGGCACACCCGCAAGGTTGCGCACATAGGCAATCAGGACCTGGCTGTCCTTCGACGCGAGATAGGCCGCCTGGAAGCCCGGGCTTACCGTGACCCGTGTCGAGGGAGGGGAGTCCGGAGGGCTGAAGCGGTCGCCCTGCAGAACAACCTGTCCCTTCGCAGGGACGGCGTCGGGCGGGACGAAGGTCAGTGGCACGGCGTGCTCCAGCGACCACCAAGTGTAGCGCGCGAGGTTCGGCAGCTCGAGGTCCGCGGCGGTCACTCGGACTGCGACCGGCGTCGGCGCCGGCTCGAAGGTGCGCCAATCGACCCGCGCTGTGATCTCGGAGAGAATCGCGAACTCCCTGGCATCCGCGATGGCATCCCAGGAAATGCCGCCGGGCGATCCGTTGAGGAAGGAGAGCCACAGGCAATCGCGGGTGATGAGGGCCTTCAGCTCGGGGTAGTCGGCCTCGCGCGTCCGATCGTTCCCCGTCTCACCCAGCAGGCTGACCTTCGGGCCGAGGCGGTCGCACAGCGTCATCAGCGCCGCGTAGTTGCCTAGCTCGCGAGGCGCATCGCCGACCAGCCTGCGGAAGGAGTCGTAGTCCGGGTACGTCGGGTAGGCGTGGTAGTTGAAGAAGTCCACGTCCGCTGCCCGGATCCAGCTCAGCTCCGGGCCAGGCGTGGCCTCGCACGCGCTCGTGGTGATGAGGTGTCGGGGCGATACGCTGCGGATCGTCGCGACGATCTGGTTGGTCCACCGGATGGCCGCGTCGAGGTCGCCGCCCGCCCGGTAGGTCTCGTTCATGACTTCCCAGGCCAGGATGCGTGGGTCGTCCTTGAAGGGCTCCACGACCTCACGCACGTACTGGCGCTGGAGCTTGAGGGCCTCGGGGTTGGTGAACCAGTCTGCCTGCTTCTGTATGAGTGCGTCGTAGGCTGCGATCCCCTGGTAGCCGAAGTTGCGGTAGTGCCCCCACCAGAGGACGGGGATCGCGCGCACGCCCATCGGCCCGATCAGGTCCAGGAGTCGCCGCAGGCGCCCGAGGAGGTACGGGTCGGCATGTCCGCCGGTGTCGCCTCCGATGGACTTCGCATCCACGGTCACCCCGAAGCGCACGCAGTTGACGCCATACGCCGCCAGCATCGCGACCCAGTTGACGATATCCTCGTCGCTGGCGCGGCACCACTGCGCCGGGCCTTGCAGGCGTACAACCACCTCCGGATCCGGGGCGAACAGGCCGATGGTTGCGTAGCCCCAGGGCGTGTACGGCTTTCCGGCACTCGTCTCGAAGCGGCCCTTCGGGCCGAGTCTGATAAGGCCCTCGGCCTCCCACGGCCTCGCCGCAGCATCGTAGACGAGGAAGGGCGCCTCGAAGGTCCGGCCGCCCTCTACCTTCACCGCCCCTCGATATCTGCCCGCAGGCAGTCGGCCGAGATCAGCCCGGTACACCCCGTCTGGTTGCTCGACGCACGGAACCTCACGGCCGGCAACCTTCGCGACCAAGTGCTGCCCGGGCAGCGGAGCGTCCGCTTCGCTCGTGTAGATCAGGTCGAGCATCACACCCGAGTCCACACTGAAGGCAGTCTTCGCCGGCCGCAGGCGCGGCGATCCCAGCGTAGCCGTCAGGGTCTTCGCGAACAGCGTCTCCTCTCCCCGCCGGGCTACGACGCGGACCGGATACCTCCCGCAGAGGAAGCGGCCCCACAGGGTCTCGCTGAGCCACGTACCGTCTGCCTGCCGTGCCAAAGGGATGGGCTCGTCCGCCACATAGGCTTCGACCGTTACTCCCTCCAGCGGCCGGCCGTCGGCGTCCATGACCTGCGCCTCGACCCTTCCGTCCTCCCGGCGCAGACGAGCGTCGGCCGTGCGGTAGTTGTCGAAGCAGTAGGCCTCCACGACGATCCAGTCCTTGCCGTCGTTGTCGACCGTGATTGTGTGCGGGCCGGCACCAACGGGCACGCCATAGTAACCCCGGTAGTCGAGGAGCGCTGTCTCCGTCTCGCCGGGGAAATCGCGTCGCAGGCGTTCCTCACCGTCTACCTTGAGGAGGAGTCGCGAGCCCCCGTAGCCTGACGTCGAAGAGACCTTCACCCCGAACCGGCCTGCTTCCGGGTAGGTCACGGCGAAGGTCACCGGGTTGTGGAGCTCCGGATGGTTGCCGATCCCGTGCAGGTAGACGGGCGGTCGCTTGTCTGGAGGAAGGCCGTGAAGGTTGTCCACCGGAAGGGCGCCAGTCGGCCCACGGGTATCCCAGCCGCCGGTCGGTACCTCCACGAAGTCGAAGAACCGCGTTGGAGGACCCTCGCGCTCAGCAGGCAAAGCTACAAGGTCGTCCAGCAGCACGTCCACGGGCTTGCTGGTGGTGCTCACGTTGAGCTGCACCAGGACGAGCTTGCCGAGGTTGGCGGCCATCGCGCCCTGCGGCTCGAACTCGGCGAAGGGCACCACGAACTGCCGCCAACCGGTGAAGTCGAGTGTCACCGCATGGCGATAGGAGAGCGCCGGCCGCAGTTCGTAGTTCCCGAACATGACATTGAGGCGCTCGCCGGAACCGTCTCCCTTCAGCCAGAAGCTCACCCGGTCGCAGTTGTTGGCGATCCAGTCGGTGGTGCTAATGTTGAGCTGCATGTGGGTCCACGTGTTCGGGCACGGCTGGTAGCTCAGGCGGGCTGCCCCGCGACCGACCTTGGCCTCCGCCGAAGCGGTCATGACGCAGAGCGGTGGCGCTCCGGCGGGCTTGGTGCCCTCGACGAGGTACCACCCCCGAACACCATGCTCGAAGTCGTCAAGGACCTGCAGCTCTGCCGGCCATGCGGCCGACCCAAGCAGGAGCGTGGTCAAGAGCAGGCGGACCATCAGTGCACCTCCCAGGTGTCACCTTCAGCCGCAACGTCTGGCGACGGATCGGCTGATCGACCCTTCGATACACCCCATCGCTTGTCCTTCCCGAAGCCCTGTCCCTATCGCGAACTCCCTCGCGACAGACTGGTCTCGAGGTGCTTGAGGCCGACGCCGGCGAGTACCTCGGCTTCGCGCGGATCATCGCGTCGGACAAGGCGCGTCACATCGTGAGAGCCACAACCCGGAGGAACCAGCGAGGTGCAGTCGGCGGCTGCAGCGAAGATATAAGGCCTTGGCCCCTGGGTCGTCGCACGGAACACATACTGCGCCAGACACAGGACAGGAGAGAACTGATGAAGATCGGAATCCGGGACGGATGTCTGCAGCAGCCGTGGCCGGCGGCTCGCACGCCCAGCGGTTAGCCAGCAAGGGTGGTGCGGTGAAGGGGAGCCGAAGAGGCTGCCCCCCATGGCTTGCCCGATCGCGGCCCGGAAGGCTGCCGCCGGCAGCAACGGTGTTGTGCCTTCTGAAGGTCCGTGTTGCCCCGTAGGGCTCGTGCCTGGAATTTGGAGGGCAGCAGAGGGGTGCCGCGAAACCGGCGGCATCCCCTGACTGCTGAGACTGCCTTGCCCCTGGAGGATCGCTGGTGACTGACGCGTCTGACGTGGCACGCATCCTCGTCTCACACGCAGTGGCTTCCCGCGGGCACCAGGTAGCCATCGTACTCGTCTACGGGTCCAGGGCTTCCGGCCACCACTCCCCTGACTCCGACCTGGACATCTGCTATATCCCCGATGGCGACGGGGCGGCCGACCTTTCCAGCCAGTTCGTGCTGGATGGCTTGCCCTATGACTTCTGGCCGCTGTCCTGGGCCTCCGCTGAGGCCATCGCGAACGGTCTGCCCGACCGCCCGTGGGCCTTCGCGGCCTCGCTGATCGCCGGTGCGAAGGTACTGTATCACCGCTCGCAGGTCGACCTCGACCGGTTCGTTGCACTGCAGGACCGCATTGACGAGCTCACCCGTCCCGAAAGCTACGCCTACATGGTGGCAGGTGCCCTGAGGCAGTTCCCGGGGATGCTGGCGGAGCTCGGGAGGCTGCGGCTCGCCCACAGAAGTGGCGACGAGAGGGGGAGGTATGCTGCCGGCTGGCGACTGGTCGGCGGAGCCCTTGACTGCCTCGCCCGCCTTAACCAGACCTACTTCACGGGCGGCCTGGGGAAGTGCCTGCCACAGGTTCTTGCGATGGAGCACAGGCCGGAGGGGCTGGAGACGATGCTGCGTGGGATCACTAACCCGGTGAGCGGAGGGAAGGTACTGGAACACGCTGAGTGTCTGGCCGCAGCGGTTCGGTCTGCACTGCTGGTGGCCCAGGCTCTGACCGCGAGTCCTGTCGCCCCGAGGGAGGTCTTCGCCGACTTCTACTTCTATGTGGTAGAGTGGGTAGGCAAGATCCGACGCGCCTGCGAGTGCGGTGATGTCTGGGCTGCGGGCGCCGCCGCCTGGGGGCTGGAGGGGGAACTGGCTTCCATGCTGAGTAGGGCGCGACAGGGCCTGGGCGATGGCGACTTCAACCTGCTGGGCGACTACCGCCTCTCCTATGCAGAGGCGCAGCTACCGGACCTGGTAGGGCCTGCGGCCACAGGTGATCTGGAGCTCCTCGCTAGACGCGCAGGCGAGTTGCAGGCGACTTTCGGCAAATGGTTGGAAAGCCAGTCGGTGCCTCTCGGAGTGCTACGAGGCGAGGAGGAACTGAAGCGGTTTCTGGCGTCGAGACTGGCGCCCTAGCCCGAAGAGCGCGGGCCGCCGTCTCCTGAAGGAACCTTTGCAGTACCTGGAGAAGTCCTGCCCGTCACCTATGGAGGCAGTGTCTTGACATCAAGCAGGGCGTGAGCCCGTGGCTTTTCCTCGGTCTACCACTAGGCGTCGGCCTAGAGCAAGAGGCCGAAGCTGGATCATCTACCGCGCCGGACACAGGACAGGAGCGAACTGATGAAGATCGGAATCCGGGACGGATGTCTGCAGCAGCCGTGGCCGGCGGCCTTCGAGATGGCCGCACGGGTTGGTTTCGACGGCCTCGAACTGGACCTGGGGGCGGACTACGAAGGGACCTTGCTGTGGAGTGCCGAGGGACGCCGCAAGCTCCATGGTATCATCGAGGCTTCCGGCATCGAGCTTGCCAGCTTCTGCGCGGGTGTCTGCTGGACGTACAGCCCCGCCTCCGATGACCCGGCCATCCGCGGGCGCATCCGGGATATGCTGGTGACCACCTGCGGCTACTGTGCGGAGTTCGGCGTCAAGTGGATTCTGGTGCCGGTCACTCCCGGCGGGGAGGGTGTCACGCACGAGACGGGTACGCAGCGTTGGATTGAGATGATGGCTGAGATCGCTCCAGTCGCGGCCGAGCATGGTGTCGCGCTGTGCCTGGAGAACGTGGGCCGAGGCTACGGCAAATCGGCCGCAGAACTGGCCAACATGACCGACACCGTGGCATCGCCGGGGCTGAAGGTCTACTACGATGTGGGGAATGCCCTGGCCTTTGGCAACGACCCTGTTGCGGAGATCAAGTTCCTGGGCGACCGCATCGGCGAGGTGCATATCAAGGAGCGGGGTGCGGACCTGCTGGGCGAAGGCGAGGTGCCCATTCCCGGGTGTCTTGCAGCCCTGCGTGACCTTGGTTACGACGACTGGCTGGTGCTGGAGACGGCAGCGACGTCCGACCCTGAGGCGGCTGCGCGACACAACCTCGGGTACCTGCGGAAGCTGCTGGGGTAGTCGTTGGCGCGGCGTGAAGAGGACAGGGTCAGCGTCTGACTTGAGCCCCCGTGACTGAAGGGTTCGCACAACAGCCACGGGGGCTGCGATAGGTTAGAAGGGTCCCAGCTTCTCCGGCTTGTTCACGGCTCGGCACATGCGCTCGTAGAGCGTGCAGTAGTTGGCCACGTTGGTTCCGGGCGGAATGATCTCGTCGACCCTCGCCGAGTCCTCCGCCGTCAGCTCCAGGTCGCAGGAGCGGACCGAAGCCTGCCACTGCTCAAGCGTGCGCGGGCCGGCGATGGGCGCGGTGATACCGGGGCGCTGCATCAACCAGGCCTGCGCGAACTCCGCCAGCGTCACGCCGTGGGCCTCCGCCAGCGGCATGAGCTGCTCCACAAGGTCCATGGTCTTCTCTGTGTAGCGCTGGTGGCCGTCGCGCTGCCCCAGGGTGTGGAACTTGTGTCCTTCGGGCGCAGGCTGGTCCTTGCGGTAGACGCCGCTCAGAACCCCGCCTGCCAGTGGACCGAAGGGTACAAGGCCGATCCCGTAGCGCTGGCAGGTCCAGACCAGCTCCAGCTCGACGCGCCGGTCGGTCAGGTTGTAGGGCGGCTGCTCAGCGATGAACCGCGGCAGGTGATAGCGGTCACTCAGGGCCAGGCCCTCCATGATCAGCGGCACCGGCCACTTGGAGGTCCCCACGTAGAGGATCTTGCCCTGCTTCACCAGGATATCAAGGGTGTCGAGGATCTCCACCACGGGCGTGTCGATGTCGGTGATGTGCAGGTAGTAGAGGTCGATGCGGTCAGTCTGCAGACGCCGCAGGCTCGCCTCAACCGCCCGGGTGAGGTGGTAGCGGCTCGCACCGTGGTCGTTGGTGCCCTTGCCCATCGTCGCCACACCCTTGGTGGCGAGCACCACGTCATCGCGGTGTCCGTTGGCGGCCAGGGCGCGCCCCACGAACTCCTCCGACACTCCCCGCGCATAGACATCTGCTGTATCGATGAAGTTGATGCCACTGTCGATGGCGTCGTCGACGATGCGGTGCGCTTCGGACTCCTCTGTGCCGGCACCGAAGTTCATGGTTCCCAGGCAAAGCTTCGATACTCGGACCCCACTGGCGCCAAGCTGTCGGTACTCCATACGGCACCTCCGTCTCTCGATCTGTGGACTATCGCTGCCTCAAGGGCGCGGCGAGATACTTTGCGCCTTCGCTGCTGGACCACGATATCCCTCCCTGTGGCGGTTGCGGGTGCCGTTAGCCGCTGCGCGGGTGCGGCCGCAGAGGAGGCAGCGACCGAAGAGGAAGTCATGAGAGACAGGTGCTTGTGTTCACCACAGATTCGCCACGGCGGGGACTTCGGCACGCGGCGTGAGGGAGATCGCGTTCCTGGTACAGGCGCTGCGGCAAATGCCGCAGCCGTAACATGCCCGTTGCTCGACAAAGGCCTTCTTGTCAGCCGCGCTGTAGCCGAGGGCTCCGAACTGGCAGAGCCTCATACAGGATCGGCAGCCGGTGCAGAGGTCCGGGTCTACGCTCGCGACGTACTCCCCGCGGAACATCACCTTCAGGTCGTGGCCCAGAACGGACCTCATCGCCAGGCAGTCGCGGCGGTCGCAGTTACAGAGCCCGCCGGTGAAGGGTGCGACGAAGGTCCAGACCGTGTGACACAGGCCTTCCTTCTCGTGCTCGGCGAAGGCAGCCACGGCCTCTTCCGCAGTCAGTTGGTCGAACCGGCTGACGTCGGGACCGCCGAGGAAGCTCCTGTCGAGGCCCTGCACGAGGCCGATCATACCGCCGCCGCTCGGGGACATCGAGATCCCGTAGCAGTATCCAACTTCGCGGTGCAGCGTGGCATGGCGGCAGATGCATGGGACACGGACGATCGAGCCGACGAAGCCGAAGACCTCCGTGACGTCCTCAAGGGGAAGCACCTGGCCGAAGTGGTCGCGCTTCATCCGGCGCACGATGAGGGGCCTGAGCATGCGCTGCACGAAGGCCGGCGCCGCGCTGAGCTTCTCCAGTTGCGGTGTGGGATCCTCATCCGCGCCCTCGGCGAAGAACTCGGTGATGAACTTGCGGCGGTGCAGATCACTGAGCAGGTCGTCAGCGTAGTTGGCCGCATTGAGGTACCACTTCTTGCCGTCGCCGTGCTGGTGGCAGAACTGACACATGATCGCGTTCCTCCACGTCCACAGTATCGCCCGGTCAGGCCGTACAAGCAGCTAATTCGACGCGGAGCATCCACCGCCTGCTTCGGCGACAGCAGGGCGATGCTCGCTTGCTGTGGAAAGGAACCCTCCAAGGTACCCGTGAGACGGGCTTTCTGGGCCGTCAAGGGAGGGCGAAGTGGACACCTATCAGGAGCCGAGTCGCACCTTGCCCGTGCGGGAGTTTGATGTTGTGGTGGCCGGAGGCGGAACGGCCGGAGTCGCGGCCGCCCTCGCCGCTGCCCGTCAAGGGGTCGTTGTGGCGCTGATCGAGGTCAAAGGCTATCCCGGCGGCACGGTGGTCGAGGGTGGAACGGCGCTACACAGCTTCTTCAACCTGTGGAAGGCCTTCCCCGGGGCTGAGAAGCGCCAGGTGGTCAAGGGCATCCCTCAGGAGATCGTCGACCGGCTGATGGACCGGGGCGCCTGCAGTGGGCATGCCGAGATGAGCGTCGGCTACGACTACGACTCGGTTTGCACCGCGATCGACACCGAGCTGTATAAGCTCGTGGTCTTCGAGATGCTCGTGGAGGCCGGCGTGCAGGTCTTCGTCAACACGCTCCTCGTCGATGCCATCGTGGAGGGCGACCGGCTGACGGGTGTGATCGTAGAGAGCCGCTCGGGACGCGAAGCCTGGGTGGCCCAGGCCTTTGTTGACTGCACCGGCTACGGCGATCTGGCTGCTCGCGCCGGGGCGCGGTACGACGAGCCGAAGGACTACGCGGTCGCCAACAGCATCGGCATCGGTGGAGTGGAGGTCGAGGGGTACCATCGTTTCCTTGTCGAGAACGAGGCTCTCCAGGAGCGCGCTGAGGGCCGCCGATCAGGGCAGGAGGGGCTGATCGTCCGGCTCAACGGCAGGATGGCGAAGCTGCCTGCCGAGTTTGCTGAGAAGGCTCGGGCGATCGGGATGTCAACGGTCACGACCACGGTTCACGACGGGTACTTCATGTTCATCAAGCTGAACCTGACGCTGCCGGTCAGCCCTACGGATCGCGATGCCGTGGCGAAGGCCGAGCTCGAGCTGCGGCGGCGACAGGAGCAGGCGGTCGCGCTGTTCCGGCAGTACGTGCCCGGGTGCGAGAAGGCCTTCATCGCTCGCACCAGCCCCTCACTCTGCATCCGCCGTGGCAGGCGCATCGTCTGCGACTACGACCTTAGCCTCGACGACGTCCTACAGGGCCGCCACTTCGAGGACGATATCATGGCCTACGGGTTCCATGATTCGGCGCCCAGGCTCCAGATCAGGGACGGCGGGACCTATGGCGTGCCCTACCGCGCGCTGTTGCCGGTGGGTCTGGGCAATCTGCTTGTCGCCGGTATGATGATCACGTCCGACCACGAGGCACACATGTCGACCCGCAACACAGTCTGCTGTATGGGCCAGGGGCAGGCAGCCGGTACCGCCGCCGCCCTGTGCTCGAAGCAGGCTTGCTCTGCCCGCGAGCTGCCCTACCCGGAGCTGCGGGAGGTACTGGAGCGCGACGGCGTGTACTTCGAGTAGTGCCGCCGGAGAGGCTGGTTGCCCGGCGGCTTGCAGGAAGAGTGCTCGTGTGCCCCAGGTGACTTTGGACACGAGCGTCGGCACTACACAACCAGGAGGGGTCTGGATGAAGCGTCTTGCGCTGCTGCTGTGTGTCGCCGCGGTTACCCTTGCCGCCCATGCGGACCAGTCTGTCTCGCACAAGCCGATCAGTGTGTACCTGGAGGGCGAGCTGGTCCACTACTACTCGCAGTTGCTGGACCCGAGCACCCCGATCACCGCCGGGATGGTCGTGGACGGCAAGCCGATGGTCTCTCAGAGGTTCCTGTCAGACCGGCTGCATGTTCCGTCCGAGACCTACCTGCTCAAGCGCTGGGGCGTGTTCAAGCTGGGTGAGTACGCGTTCAAGCTGGGCAGCAACCTGGTGATCCGCGAGGTCGCGATGTTCGGAGGAGGCGCCTGGACGGAGCGGGCGATGCCCCTGCCGCCGCTGATTCTGCGCGACGGAGAGTGCGAGCGGCTGTACGTGCCTGCGATTCCGGTTCTGGGCACGCTCGGCCATGCAACGGAGTGGAAGCCGACCGAGAAGGCTCTGTACCTCCGCACCGGCCAGGCCACGCCCCAGGAGCGGAGCTTCCTGTACTGACAAGTGCAAGGCCCCGTTGAGAGCGCAACTGGCACCGCCCGCGGGGCCGACACTGTGAGCGGAAGGTGCGAGAACCCGCGAGGGGAATAGGGGGGCTGGCGGTTCGAGTCGGAAGCGGCGTACCTCTCGCGGAGGAGAGAGACTTGCGCAACAACGACCGTCGCAGCACCTCGGCGCCCGAGAAGCAGCACCCCTCCGGACAGCCGCTGACGATCCGAGCGGTGCTTGTCGGGCTGCTCTGCGTGGCCTTCCTGACTGCGGCGACGGCCTACACCGACGGGTTCATGGCCGCCTCCGAGCTTGGTGGCTGCCACTTCCCTCTTGGCCCTGTACTGGGGCTGCTGGTCGTTGTCCTCCCCCTGAGTTGGCTGACGGGGGTGCTGCGGAGGCGGGCACAGTGGTCGAGTGGCGAGAAGCTCTACGCCATGTCGATGATGGCCGTGACCGCCGGGCTGCCCACCTTCGGCCTGGCGCTGTACCTGTTTCCCGTCATGACGGCGCCCTACTACATGGCCTCGGTGGAGAACAAGTGGGAAGAGGCCTTCTTCGGCTTCATCCCCAAGTGGATGACACCGGCCGCGGACAGCACCGCGGTCCGCTGGTTCTACGATGGCGCACCGCCGGGGCAGGCGATCCCCTGGGGCCAGTGGACTGTGCCGCTCCTGGCCTGGAGCCTGCTAGCCGCCGCCATGTACCTTACGATGTTCTGCCTGGGCAGCATCATCCGCCGGCAGTGGATCGAGAAGGAGAACCTGGTCTTTCCGCTGGTAGAGCTGCCGCTGGAGATGGTGCTGCCTCAGCGTCACAGCATCTCGTCGGTGGAGTTCTTGCGTAACCGAGGCGTCTGGATCGGCTTCGCGATCCCCTTCTTCATCCACAACCTGCAGGCCCTACGCCTCTACTTCCCTGCCATCCCTGTGGTGAATCTCCAGAACATACCGCTCTTCGCGAGTCTCACCGGCATCCCCTGGCGCCAGCTCTCCTCGAGGGTCTACATCCACTTCTCGGTGATCGGGTTCGCCTACTTCCTCACCGCCGAGGTTTCACTGTCTCTGTGGTTGTTCTGGTGGTTCGGGCGCGTGCAGCATGTCGTCGCCGACGCGATCGGCCGGAACCCGCAACTGACGCGCCTGGATGACAACCAGTACCAGGGCGCTTTCCTGGCGATCGTCATCTACGGGGTCTGGGTGGCACGAGGCCACCTAAAGGACCTGTGGCGGCAGTTCTGGTCCGGTAGCAGTGAAGGGGACACCGGTCGCAGGCCGGAGGCGATGTCGGTGCGCGCCGAGCTCGGCGGTCTGGTCGCCGGGTCAGTGCTCATCGTCCTATGGCTGACGGTAGCGGGGATGTCGACCGCCTACGCGGTGGCGACCTTGCTCATCTTCCTGGTGATCTGCTGGGGTATGTCGCGGCTGGTCGTGGAGAGCGGCATCCTGTTCGCCAAGGCCACGCAGATGCGGCCCAGCCTTATACTTGAGGCCCTGGTAGGAGCACCCGCGGTACCTGCCCGCAGCCTGACCGTGCTCAGCTTCGTGGAGTACGTGTTCATGTATGACCTCAAGAGCTTTCTGATGCCCCAGGTCATGCACGCCCACAAGATGGCCGACGAGGCCAAGATGGACCGTCGGCATCTGTACCTCGCCATGGCTGCGGCGGTGCTGGTCTCTGTACTGGTAGCCTACTGGGCGTCGCTGCAAGTGGCCTACACCAAGGGCGCTTTGGCCATGCACCCGTGGTTCTTCCTCAGCGGTCCCCGGGCCAACTCAGAGCGGCTCAGGTCTCTCATCATGTCGCCCGAGCCCTGGGACCTGAGCAGGACTGTGGCCATGCTTGCCGGCGGAGCCTTCACCTACCTGCTCATCAAGATGCGCCAGCAGTTCATCTGGTTCCCGGTGCATCCTATTGGCTATGTGGTGGGCAATGGCTTTGAGGCCTCCCGCATGTGGTTCCCCTTCCTGATCGGTTGGCTTGCCAAGAGTCTGGTTGGGCGGTACGGCTCGGTGCAGCTCTACCGCTCGCTGCGCGCACCCTTCCTGGGGCTAGTGCTGGGCGAGTACAGTGCGGCGGGTCTTTGGCTGCTCATCGACGCCCTCGTCGGCCGCGTCGGGCACCGCATCTTCCCCTGACATCTGCCCGGTTCCACTCCGTCACTACCGCAGCTTGAGGAGCGCTCCCTGCCCGGCAGTGAGCCAGAGCGCGTTGCCCTCCTCCATCTGAAGCTCCGAGCCATCCTCTGCCGAGATGACCGTCGCTCCCTGGTGGCCCGTCTGCAGGTCAAGGGCGATCTTGGAGGACTTCTGGAGGCTCAGGTTCACCACCATGACATAGGCCGTGCCCTCCGGCGAGACGAACTCACCTATCATCGCGGGTGCATCGCTCTTGAGGGCGCTGACGAACTCCCCGGGCAGCACGGGCGCCGACTCCATCGGTGCAGGCGCCGTGAAGTACACGCCCTTCGACTCCAGGCCCGTCATGATCGGGCCCAGGGTCTTCACCTGACGGTTCACCATCTGCAGATACTGATAGGTCATGGTGCGATTCCCCTGCTTGTCGATGGCGGCGTAGCCATAGCCCCTTGAGCTGTAGGTGTACCAGGTGACGCCTCGTCCCCCGGCAGCGAGGGTTGTGTAGGCCTGCAAGGCCAGATTCGCCGGAGAGGGGATCGTGGTCTTGGCCCGAACCTGGTTGCCGGACACGATGTTCCAGAAGGGAAGGCCGTACTTGCGTGCGACCGCTCGGACCTCCATGAGGTCCGTGAAGTACCTGGCCGCGGGACCTGGCACCGTCAGGTCCATCGAGTACTGGACCATGTAGTCGTCGTAGCTGATGACCTGGGGTCTCACCTCGGTGACGAACCGCTCGAGATACTCGTGGAAGCTCGGGGTCTGGAGTTGTGAGGTATCAGGGGCCCCGATGGTGGCGTAGCCCGGATAGAGGTTGATGTAGGCGAGCTTGCCCGGGGCGTACTTCTTGACCGCAGCGACGCCGACTGCGAGCTTCGCAAACATGCCGGCGCCGGGCTCATCGACCAGGTAGTAGCCCAGAATGGCTTCACTGTTACCGGCATCCGCGACGGCCTGCTTGAAGAAGGCGTCGATCTCCTCGTCGGACAGTTGCTTCCACTCGTCGCGGCTCAGCGGGCCCCGGTTGGCGGTGCCATAGACGAGCGCCTTCAGCCCGTTGGCCTCACACGCGGGCAGGTCAGCGGGCTTCACGAATCCGGCCATGGTGAAGTTGCACTCGGCGATTCCGGCGGCTACCTTGATCGCGTCGACCGCGCCGTCGTGTCCTAGAAGGGGCTCCCACGGCAGGATCGGGAAGAAGTCCATCGGCGTCTGGAGGGGCTGAAGCTCGGGCATGGCGGCAGCAGTCCTTTCCGCGGCATCATCATCGGCCGCAAGGGCGAAAGCCATCGGGATCAGAAGGACCAGGAACAGGGGGACGACCCAGAGCAGACCAGGCAGGCATCTCATCGCGCTATTACCCTCCGTCGTGTCGGCAGTGAAGCGACGTCACCCTTCGACAGCGGTCTGCTATCTCCTGCCTCACCGGTCGGGGAGAGAGAGCCAGGCGAACAGAGGTTGGCGACGGAGTGGAGGAGGACTGGGCCGAGTGGGGAAGTCGGCGGTGCTGTCGTTAGCCGCTCCGAAGGAGTTGATGCTCCGTGTCCGCGGAAGCCTGCTCGCCCAACCTGGCCGCGACGCTCGGTGAGGAAGCCATCGTCTTACGACCGCACCACCTGCTCTGCCTCTTTTGTCTGAAGGGGGGCGGCGATCCGCCCGACCGGCGCGAGTGGCAGCTTGACGAGGCGCTGGCGAAGATCGCTGCCGACCGCAGTCTGCTGGTCACCCTCAAGACGGCCTTCAACTGCATGGGCGGCCCGAGCAACCAGCCGACGCAGTACGATCCTGCGACCCGCCGCAAGGACCTGCAGGTTCTGCAGCAGTTGTGCCTGGCCCCGGGTGACACGCGTCCGGCCAAGTGGCTTCTGCAGGACTGTGTGCCCAAGTACCTGCCCAGCCTGGCGGGCATTTGCGATCTTGGCGGAGAGACCGGCCCGGCCTGGAAGGAGTGCCCGGTCGCCCATGGCGGGGCCTACGAGAGCGGGCTGAAGCAGGGCGTCATCCCCCTGCGCAGTGAGGCCGAGATGCAAGAGGCCAAGCGGCGTTCCTGCGAGGAGATCGCCACGGGCACGCGGCTGCGCCTTCGGCCCCACCACTTGCTATGCATCCTGTGCTTCTGGGGCAGTGGGACCGATGCGCCCGTACAGGGCGACAACCTCTGGGAGCCGCTGATCCGCATGCGTGACAACCCGGAGATCGAGGTGGAACTGGTGGAGGGTGCCTGTCAGGTCTGCCCGCCCTGCCACGTCTATGATCCCAGGCGTGACATCTGTGATGGCGCCTGCGGCCTGCGCGACCGGCTCAAGGACCTCAACACCTTCCAGCGGCTGGGTCTTGCTCCGGGCGATGTGCGCACGGCGCGGGAACTGTATGACCTGATCTGGGAGCGCATCACCGATATCCGTGAGATCTGCGGCAACATGAACCCGACGGTGTTGGAGTGGCAGGATTGCGGAGGCATCAGTGGCGGTCGATACGACCAGGCGCGGACACGGGGCAGGTTCTGTGTCTGAGTGCAGCGCCTGCCTGCGGTTGCCGGCGGCGAAGAAGGGAGCGCGAGCGGCGTCAGGGAATAAGCTCCGATAGGCTTCCCTGTGCTCGCTGGTGCGTGCGGAATCCGCTCTACCGGGGAAGTCGCCACGACACAGCCCTCTTCCGGCCACGGTAGGACGAAGTGCGATCCTGAGGCGGCCCAGACTAGGCCTCGGTGGTTCGACGTTGCGATGCGGATACCGGGCTTTGGTCAGCCTGAGGGCTCAGCATCCATCCAGAGAGAAGGACTCACCAATGCTCACCGACGCCAAGATACTCCACAAGCTGCGCCAAGTTGTGAAAGCCTATACTGCACTGCGCTTCGAGCCAGTGCTTGCCCCAGAATGCGAGTACGCTGAGACCGCTCAGCGTCTGGGAACCGACCCCCAGGGACTCGATTGGCATCCAGCCCCGGCTGGTACGTCGTGGGGCGACGACGGCATCACCGGCTGGTTCCGCTGCCGGGTCAGTCTGCCCGCCGTCTGCGCCAACCGGAAGGTCTGGGTGCGCTTCAAGTGCCCGCAGGAGACCCTGTTTCTGCGCAACGGCGAGCCCTGGGGAGTGTTCGACGGCAACCATCCCTATGTGTGCCTGACCACCCAGGGGCAGGCGGGCACGGAGTATGCCCTGGCCTTCGAGGCCTACTCGGGCCACAACATGCCCGGAACCGGGCCCAACGACGCGGGCATCACCGTGCTCCCGGGGAGCCGTACCTTCGATGGTGTGGAGCTTGCCCTCGAACGGGAGGACGTTAGCGGGTTCGTGTTCGACCTGATGACGCTGCTGGGGCTGGTGGACTGCCTGGACGACAACAGCCTGCGCAAGGCCCAGGTCATCGCCGGGCTCGCAGAGGTCTACGCCGCGATATACCAGGCACCGACGGAGGTCGAGGAGGAGCAGTGGCGTCCGCCGCTGACCCAGGCACGCGAGATCATGGCGCCGCTGCTGGCCCAGACCAATGGCTCCACTGTGCCGCTGATGGGGATCCTCGGCCACTCCCACATGGACACTGCCTGGCTATGGCCTGTGGCGGAGACCTGGCGCAAGGTAGCGCGAACGTCCTCTTCCATCGCCAACCTGATGGAGCAGTACCCTGAGTTCCTGTTCATCCAGTCCAGCCCCTGCCACACCGAGTCCATGCGGAAGCTGTACCCGGCAGTGTTTGAGCAGATCCGGCGGCTGGTGGCTGAAGGACGCTATGAGCCCAACGGCGGCATGTGGGTCGAGGCGGATTGCAACCTGACCGGCGGCGAGGCCCTGGTGCGACAGTTCCTCTTCGGGCAGAGGTGGACGCGTCAGTGGCTCGACTACACCGCCGATACGCTCTGGCTGCCCGACGTCTTCGGCTACTCCGCAGCACTGCCCCAGATTCTGCGAGGGGTGGGGATCGAGTTCTTCTGCACGACCAAGATGGCCTGGAATGACACGACCCGCTTCCCCTTCGACACCTTCCAGTGGCAGGGCATTGACGGCACCCAGGTGCTGGCGCACCTGAACTCCATGCACTGCTGGCCCGACCCGAAGACGCTGACCGCTCACTGGAACTGGGTGCAGCACAAGGACGTGCAGGACCGGCGGCTGGTGGCCTTCGGGTTCGGGGATGGCGGTGGCGGACCGATGCACGAGATGTGTGAGATTGCCCGGCGGGTGGGCGACCTCGAAGGGTGCCCGCGGACGCGGTACACGACCGTGAGCGAGTTCATGCAAGGCGTGCGCGACGACCTGGGATCACGCCTGCCGACCTGGGTCGGTGAGCTGTACCTGGAGATGCATCGCGGGACGCTGACCTCGGTGGCGCCCATCAAGAAGGGCAACCGGCGCTGCGAGTTGGCCCTGCGAGACGCCGAGATGCTCTGCTCGCTGGCCGCCCTGGGGGGTGCGACCTATCCCAGTCAGGGCCTGCACGACCTGTGGCAGACGCTGCTGCTGAATCAGTTCCACGACATCCTGCCGGGCTCCAGCATCGCGCAGGTCAACGACCAGGCGATCGGCGAGTTCGCGCAGTGCCTGGAAGGGGCCGAGGCGATCTCTGACCAAGCGCTGACGAACCTGGTCGCCCCGGCGCAGGAAGACGGGCGGATGCTGCTCGTCGCCAACACCCTGAACTGGGAACGCGGCGGCTCACTGGAGGTGCCGGTGACAGCCCCGGGCCTTGCGCCCACGGATCCGGAGGTGGACTGGCAGTGGGTTCAGAGCATCACCCGGGAGGATCGGTTGGCGCTGGCGGGAGTGACCGTGCCGTCGCTCGGGTTCAGAGTGCTGCCCCTGGGAGAGACCGGCCCGGCAGCGAAGTCACCCTTCACCGTCACCGAGGACACCGTAACGACACCGTACTACACTGCGCGGTTCGACGCGGCCGGTGGTATGGTCTCGCTGGTGGATTGCAGCGGTCGTGAGTGGGTGGCGCCCGGTGGCGTTCTCAATGCCCTTCTGATCGGCGAGGACCTTCCGAGCTGCTATGACAACTGGGAGATCGAGCGCGACCAGAGGCTGAAGATGGAGCGTGAGACCCGGCTGGTGCGCCGTGAGGTAGTAGCTGACGGGCCAGTGCAACTGCGCCTGCGGCTGGAGTGGGAGCTTGGTGCGGGTTCGCGGGTTCGCCAGGACGTGGTCTTCCACAGCCACAGTCCGCTGGTCGAGTTCGACACCGAGGTCGACTGGCATGAGCAGCACCGTCTGCTCAAGGCCGCCTTCGACCTCAACGTGCAGACCGAGGCAGCGAGGCATGAGATCCAGTACGGGCACGTCGAGCGTTCCACTCACCAGAACCTGCCGCAGGACCGGGCGCGGTTCGAGGTCTGCTGCCACAAGTGGAGCGACCTGTCCGACAATGGCTCCGGCGTGGCGCTGCTCAATGACTGCAAATACGGCATTTCCGTTCAGGGCAACCGCCTCGGGCTGAGCCTGCTCAAGTCCGGCACTCACCCCGACCCTCGAGGCGACGCGGGCACTCACTCCTTCCGGTACGCGCTGCTGCCGCACCACGAGCCCTTCAGCGTGGCCGGTGTTGTGCGCCCGGCTTACGAGCTCAATGTGTCGCTGCGGGGTCGGCGAGTGGCTGCCGACACGGCGGCTCCGGCGATACAGATCGCTGTGGAGGGCGACAGCGTGATCCTGGAGAGCGCGAAGTGGGCCGAGGACGGTGAGGCACTGGTGCTGCGTCTGTACGAGGCGGGCAAGCGGGCTGCCTGCGCCCGCGTCACACTGCCGGAGTGCGTGACGCGGGTCTGGCAAGCGAGCATGCTCGAGGAGCCGCAGCAGGAGCTGAGCTGGGAGGACGGCCATGCGGTGAAGGTCGCCCTGGGCCCGCTGCAGATCGTGACCCTGCGCTGCGAACTGGCCGGGGGATAGGCGCTCAGTCAGGCGCCTTCTCGGAGCCGTAGACCTTCACGTAGTCCACGAGGACGGTGCCCGGTGCACCGTCCTCGCTGTCCCCTGGGTTCCCCGCGGTCGGCCCCGTCAAAGGCGGCTGATGACCTCGCGGGCTGTGCGCTCGAAGATGGCCTGCCACTCCGGGGCCAGGAAACACTCCGTTACCTCGTAGCCTCCCCGAGGGTAGTCCGCCGCCGGTGGCCCGTAGTGGATATAGCCGTTGGAACACGCTGCCAGGAAGGTGTGCTTGTAGGGCGACTGGCGCTTCACGTTCAGGCCCACCTGGACCAGCACCTCGGCCGGTGAAGTGACTAGCACGCACTCGCCGATGCGAAGGCCCTGCACCTCGGTCTGCACCGTGTCCTCGCCCGCCTCGCGGTTGATGGCTGCGTGTCGCTCGTAGGTGGCGATGCGGTCCTGAATCCGTGCGAGTTGCTCCATGACACCCAGGTTGCGCAGGTACTTGTCGACGTTGGCGCGGTTCTCGGCATCCAGCGCCCGCAGTTCCTCGTTGCCCGTCGCCTCGCCGTGCAGATAGCGGTAGCTGTAGTCGGCGGGAAAGTCCGGGTTGAGGACATGCTTGAGGTAGAGTGGCAGGAAGGTCCTGAAGTTCAGGCTTGTGAAGCGCAGGGAGGAAAGCAGCGCGGCCTGCTCTCGCTCCAGTTCCTGGATGCGCTTAGCACTGTCGGTCCTGCGGGGCAGCCGCACGGGCTGGTTGACGACGCTCAGGTCTGCGTCGGCGGTCTGAAGGCCACGTAACGCCGCCAGTGTGCTCAGGCCCAGGAGCGTTCCAACCGGCTCCGCATCCCGGGGGCGCGTGACCTCCTTGTAGAGCACTTCCGTGACGTCGCCGCCGGCGCCCTGCAGGAACAGGGCCATCGCATCGCCCCCGAGCTGCTCCTCGATCACCCGCGAGGCAAACCCCGGGAAGTTGGCCGTGAGGCCGCCGCCGGGAACGCCCAGCAGGGGATGGCAGGCGAAGTTGTAGACCACTGCCAGCGGGCGGCCGTCGAGGCGATCGATCCGCAGGATACCGATCTCAGGGTCGATAGGCCCCAGGCCCGCGACCTGCTCATCCGGCGGGCAGGGGTTTGCCTGGCGGATCGTCCAGCCCTTGCCGTCCTTGAGGCGGAGGGTGCGGTTGATCATGATGCGGTCTTCGTGTCCGACGCCCACTCCCACGGTGACCGCCACGAGAGCCGCCTGCGCCCGCCGAATCGCGTCGAAGGTGCGCTCAACCTGCTGGTCGTCGTCGCACAGCATCCTTCCGGGTGGGTGGGTGTGCGAAGCGTTGACCAGCACGTTGAGGCCCGGAATGCCCAGTTCCTGCTCCACCCGGCTTCGCAGTCGCGGCAGGAAGTCGTCGGAGATGTCGCCGATGCCCCCGATGGCCACCGCGTCCAGGGCGACGATGGCGGCCCGAGTGCGGCCGTCGTCCAGGACGAGGGCCTTCGCGTAGAGCCGGTCATGGATCACCACCCCCGGCTCGGTAGTGGTGATGTCGCTCTTGGCCACGCCCGCATGCAAGTGGCCACTCGCGGTCAGGCTCTTCGGGTTCAGTGCCTCGCTCATTGCTCTCTCTCCCTGGGTTGGCACGGTGGGGCACGGATCGTCGGCGCACTTCGCGGCCGACGCCGGAAGCCCTCCCTGCCTACTCGCGAAGGGAAGGTGCGACCCTCTCGCGAATTGCCCTTCGTGGCCGCCTGTGGTCCTGTGCGAGACAGCCGGCTCCGTCTCAACCATCCCGACGAGTGGAAAGGTAGTCGACCCATGCGCCGAGATGCCTCTTCCGGCCTGCGCGTCACCTTTGCTATTCTGCTGGTTGCCCTAGGTGTTGCTGCTCTTGCCGACGACTGGCCCGAGTTCCTTGGAGCGGGCAGGACGGGTGAGTGGAAGGAGACCGGCATCCTGCGCAAGTTCCCCGAGGGTGGCCTGAAGGTCCTCTGGCGCATCCCGATCTGCCCGGGCTATGCCGGGCCTGCGGTCGCGGACGGCCGAGTGTTCGTCTCGGACTGCCGCAAGACCGACACTGGCCGCGTGGAACGGGTGTTGTGCCTCGACGAGCAGACCGGGCAGATCCGATGGGTGTTCGAAAACCCGGCAGTCGACTACGCGAAGCTGTCCTACGACAGCGGCCCACGGGCAACACCTACCGTAGATGGTGACCGTGTCTACTGCCTGGGAGCTGCGGGCGACCTCTACTGTCTGAAGGTCCAGTCCGGCGCCGTGGTCTGGCAGACCAATCTGCGCAAGCGCTTCAACGCGAAGCTGCCGACCTGGGGCTTTTCTGGTGCGCCCTTGGTGGCCGGCGACCGCCTGATCTGCGTGGTCGGCGGCACGGACAACTCGCTGCTGGTGGGACTGGACAAGCTCACCGGGGAGGAGGCCTGGCGTGCCCTGCCTGCCACCGGTGACATCGCCTACGCGCCGCCGCGCCTGATCAACTTCGGCGGTCGGCTCCAGTGTATCCACCAGGTGCCGGGCACTCTGAGCTCGGTGGACCCGCAGACCGGCGAGGTGCTCTGGCGGCTGCGCGTCGAGTCCAGCATCCCGCTGGCCCCGCCGGTGCTCGACGGTGACCGCCTTTTCCTGTCGGACTTCTGGAAGGGCTCGACCCTCGCCAGACTGACGGCGGACAAGCCGGGTGCTGAGGTGCTCTGGCACCGCATCGGCGTCAACGAGGTCAAGACCGATGCGCTCCACTGCCTGATATCCACTCCGGTCCTCAAGGACGGCTACATCTACGGCGTGGACAGCTACGGGCAACTCCGCTGCCTGGTGGAGGCCACAGGCGACCGGGTGTGGGAGAGCATGGACGCCACCGTGGAGAAGGTACGCAACGCCTGCGCCGTGCTCACCCGCAACCACGACGTCTTCTTCCTCAACAACGACCGCGGCGAGCTCATCATCGCGGACCTGCAACCCACCGGCTACCGCGAGATCAGTCGCACCACGCTCATCAAGCCCACCAGCGGCGGTGCCGGAACGCGCCAGCTGAAGTTCGTGAACTGGGTCTACCCGGCCTACGCCAACCGCTGCATCCTCCTCCGCAACGATGAGGAAATCCTCCGGGTCTCGCTGGCGGCGGAGCAGTAAGGCCCACCTTCTGAATTGTGCATCAGAGTCCGTCTGCGGCGACCGGGGATCCCCGCGCTGCCAAGGAGACTGCATCAATGAGAGCCTGGAGACTGCCGGCCTGCCTGCTGTGCGTTCTCGCCCTACTTGCATCGGCAGTGGCAACCTTCGCTGCGGATGGGCCTGGAGCAACGCCCCAGATTCTGCTGAACGCGGGATTCGAGAAGGGGGAGGGCTCCCGGGCTGCTGATTGGGGCTTGTGGCCGCCTGCTGGGAGTGAAGCCGGGGTCGGCAGCACCTGCGACCTTGAGGTGAAGCGCAGCGGTCTCGCAAGCGGACGTCTGCAGGTGACTCGCGACGACTTCAGCGGTGTCTGCACCTTCCACCACCCGGCGGTTGCGGTGGAAGCTGGGCAGGAGCTGGTGCTCCAGTACTGGATCAAGGCGCAGGGCGTGGCCGACCAGTGTGGATGCGACGTGCAGCTCCGGCACGGAACGCAGGAGATCGTCGGCAGCGCGGCAGCTCCGACGGAGAAGGGCCGCTTTGACTGGAAGCTCGTCACCCACCGGTTCACCGTACCGGCCGGGACTGACCACGTGTGCGTGGTCCCGCTCCTGCGAGGCAAGGGCACCGTGTGGTTTGACGACCTGGCCCTGTACGCAACCCCCTCGGTGTCTCCGGCACGCCTCACGCAGCCCCCCGTGGTTGACGGTGATCTGGGGGACACGTGCTGGCAGAGCGTGACGCCGGTCTCGGGCTTCGTCCTGGCCGACGGTTCGGGTCTGCCGGAGCGCAGCACCTCCGTCTGGGCGGCCTACGATCCCGGGCACCTGTACTTCGCCTTCCGCTGCGAGAAGAGGCCGGGCGACAAACTGGTCAAGACCCTTACGCAACGCGATGGCGTGGTCTGGGATGACGACGAGGTGGAGTTGTTCCTGAACCCGAGGGGTGACTGGGGCGACTACTACCAGTTCATCGTCAACCCACTGGGGACGAAGTATGATTCACACCTGACCGATGCAAGCTGGAACGCGAACTGGCAAGCGGCGGCCCGCGACGGCGAGACGGCCTGGACGGTCGAGATCGCGATTCCCCTGTCCGAGTTGCCTCTCGACCTCAGCACCGGTCGGGATTGGTGCGCGAACTTCGGTCGCGGTGACAAGGTGGGCGGCCAGGCGAGTTCGTGGTCGTGTGTATTCGGCGGCTTCCACACCCCGGGGCGCTTCGGTCAACTGACGGGAATGGACCTGGACTTGACGTCCTACTACCTGGCGGATGCCCAGGCGCGAGTGGGCGCTGTTCGCCGAGACTACGACACGGCTCTGACTGGCCTGGACCTGAAGACGGCGCCTGCTGCGGTGGCTGAGCCTGTGCGCTGGCCCGCTGAGAAGCTTCGCCAGGGCCTGCAGCAGCTTGAGGACATCCTTGCGCGCCCGACCGCAGCGACGGCACAGGACTGGGCGCGAATCCGCCCGGACGCCCTCAAGCTGGCCGAGGAGGTCACGGCCTTGCGGGCCGCGAGCCTGCGCCTGCGTGC